>CAZXXM010000105.1:0-5086 GCA_964644715.1 uncultured Salinisphaerales bacterium | reverse complement strand
TACGCCCGCACGCAGCAGAAATGGATCGGCAACGCCTACGTGCGCTTCGGCGAGCCGCTGTCGCTGAAGGAAGCGCTCGCACGTGCGGACTCCGAAGGCGGCGGTAAATGGACCGTCGCCAAGATCGCTTTCGAGGTGTTTCAGCGCATCAACCGCTGCACCCCGGTCACCGCGCCCGCGCTGGTCACGTTCTCGCTGCTCGGCGTCAGCGACCGCGCGCTCACGCTGCAGGAGGTTCACGAGCAGGTGCTGCCGCTGCTCGACTACGCGTCCGCGGCGGGCCTGCCGAGCTCGCATCTCGAAGAGCTGCGCAGCGCGGAGGGCGTGGAGCAGACGCTGCGCACGCTCGAAGGCAGCGGCGTCGTCAGCCGCTACGCCGGCGGCACGCAGACTGTGTTTCGCATCGAGCCGGGGCAGCACTCCGTCGCGGCGTTCTACCGCAACAGCGCGATCCATTGGTTCGTGAACCGCGCGATCCTCGAAGTCGCGCTGCTCGATGCCACGCACGAGGACATCACGGGACCGCTCGAACGCGCCTGGGCCTCGGCGTTCGCGTTGCGCGACCTGCTCAAGTTCGAATTCTTTTTCAGCGACAAGGCGACGTTCCGTGAAGAGCAGAAAGCGGAATCCCGCCTGATCGATCCCAAGTTCCGCCAGCGGGTGGCCTCCGCCAAGGATCGTCGCGAGGTGCTGATGACCGTCCCGGTGCTGATCGCGCACCGCGTGCTCGCGCCGTTCCTGGAAGCGTATTACGTGGTCGCCGACCGGCTGGCCGCGCAACCCGTCGACAAGGCCGTCGACAAGAAGGCGCTGACCGAGGAGTGTGTGAGGGTGGGACGTCAATATGTGTTGCAACGACGCCTGCGCCATCCCGAGTGCGTGTCGCGCGAGATCTTCGGCAATGCGCTGGCGCTGGCGTCGAATCGCGACCTGCTCAAGCCCGGCGCGGCGGACCTCGCCGCGCGTCGTCGCGCGTTTGCCGACGAACTCGACATGGCGGTGCGTAGCGTCGCCGCCATCGAGGAGCTGGATCGCACGCGCCGTGCGGCGGTGAGCGCATGAGCGCGCTCGACGAGGCGATCCAGCGGGTGCTCGACGGACCCAAGGGTCCGAAGATCGGTGCGTTCTTCGATTTCGACGGCACCCTGATCGACGGCTACTCCGCGGCGGCCTACTTCTTCGACCGCATCAAGCGGCGCGAGATGGGGCGAAAGGAGCTGATCGACACGATCGGTCTGGCACGCAAGAAGGACCTGAGCGACGCCGAATTCGGCGAAGTCATCGGCAAGGGCATCCTCGACTGGGCCGGCAGGACCGAGGACGAGATGCGCGCGCTGTGGAAGCGCCTCTGGCTCGCCAAGGTCGGCTCCACGCTGTTTCCCGAAGGCTGGAAGCTGGTGCGCGCGCACCAGAAGATGGGGCACACCGTGGCCATCGCCTCGTCGGCAACCTGCTATCAGATCGAGCCGCTGGCCGAGGAATACGGCATCAAGCACGTGATCGCGACGCCGGTGAAGATCCGCAACGGCAAGCTCACCGGGGGCCTCGCCGGAAAGCCCACCTGGGGCCAGGGCAAGGCCGACGCGGTGATCGCGTTCTGCGACGCGCACCAGATCGACATCGCCAAGAGCTACGGCTACGCCAACGGCAACGAGGACATCGCCTTCCTGCAGTCGGTCGGCAAGCCGAGCGCGGTGCAGCCCAAGGAATTGCTGGAGAAGACCGCCAACGAGGCGGGCTGGCCGGTGCTGCGCTTCGACCCGCGCAAGCGTGGACCGGCGGGCGCGATGGCGCGCACCGTGGGCGCTTACGGCGCGATGGGTCTGAGCTTCCTCGCCGGACTCGGCCTGCATCGCACGCATGGCGATGCGCGCAAGACGGTGGACTGGGTCACGCAGGCCGCGGCGGATTCGGCTTTCGCGGTGCTCGGCGTGAAGCTCGACGTGGTCGGCGAAGAACACCTGTGGGCGCATCGCCCCTGCGTGTTCGCGCTCAATCACCAGAGCAAGTTCGACATGTTCGTGATGATGCAGCTGGTGCGGCGCGGATTCACCGGCGTGGCCAAGGCCGAGGCGCGCAAGGTGCCGGGCTTCGGGCGCTTCATGGAAATGGCCGAGGTCGCGTTCCTGGATCGCAGCGATTCGGGCAAGGCGGTGGACGCGCTGAAACCCGCGGTCGACCGGCTCAGGAAGGGACTGTCGGTGTGCATCGCGCCCGAGGGCACGCGCTCGTGGACGCCGAAGATCGGGCCCTTCAAGAAGGGGCCGTTCCACCTGGCGATGCAGGCGGGCGTGCCGATCGTGCCGGTGGTGATCCGCAACGCTGGCGAGATCATGGGCCGCAACGATCAGACGATGCGTTCCGGCACGGTGCAGGTCGCGATCCTGCCGCCGGTCGACGTATCGGGCTGGAAGCTGCCGGAGCTGAGCGAACGTATCGCCGAAGTACGCCAGATGTACGTCGATACGCTGGAGAACTGGCCGGAGAAAGCAGCATGAGCCGACCGATGCGGGTGACGGTGCTCGGGGCAGGATCCTGGGGCACCACGGTGGCGTCGCTGGCCGCACGCAACGCGGACACGCTGATCTGGGCGCGGCGCGCGGAGACGGTCGAACAGATCAACCGCGAGCACCGGAACGACGACTATCTGAAGGGTCTGGCGCTGCACAAGAGACTGCGCGCGACGGCGAGCCTCGAGGAGGCGTTGCGCGACTGCGACGTGCTGGTGATGGGCGTTCCCTCACACAGTTTTCGCGCGACCCTGAAGCAGGTCGCACCGCTGGTGCGTCCCTGGGTGCCGGTCATCAGTCTCGCCAAGGGGCTCGAGCAGGGCACGCAACGGCGCATGACCGAGATCATCCACGAGGAGCTGCCGGGACATCCGGCCGGCCTGCTCGCGGGGCCGAATATCGCGCGCGAAGTGCTGCAGGGCATGGCCGCTGCGGCGGTCGTCGCGATGCCGGACGAGACCATTGCGCGTGCGCTGCAGCCGCTGTTCTCCAGTTCCGTGTTTCGCGTCTACATCAATACCGACGTCATCGGATCGGAGCTGGGCGGGCCGCTGAAGAACGTCATCGCGATCTCCGCCGGCATGGGACAGGGCCTGGGTGTCGGCGAGAACACCCGCGCGATGGTGATCACGCGCGGCCTGGCCGAGATCACGCGCCTGGGCGTGGCGCTGGGCGGTCGCGCCGAAACCTTCTCGGGTCTTACCGGCCTGGGCGATCTGCTGACGACCTGCATGAGCCCGCTGTCGCGCAATCGCCAGGTCGGCGAGCAGTTCGCGGCCGGCAAGACGACGGCGGAAATCGTCGCGTCGATGAACATGGTGGCCGAGGGCATCAAGACCAGCAGCGTCGTCATGGCGCTCGCCGGCAAGTACGGCGTGGACATGCCGATCGCGTACGAAGTGGACGCGGTCGTACGCGGTGAACATGGCGCCGTGCAGGCGTTTCGCGGGCTTCGCAAGCTGGCCGCGGGCGCGGAGCAGGAGTCGGGTTGAGCTGCTCCACGCGGAATCAAAAAAAGGCTAACGCAAAGGCGCAAAGGGAAAAAAGAGAACGCAAAGGAAAAGCAGGAAGAAAGAAAAGCGGAGCTGGCAAGGCAAAACATTGATCAATGCGGATCCGGTCGTTCGAACCGATCGGTGATTCCACAGGCTGGGTGCCGTCCCGGCTTCTTTGCGTCCTTTCTTTTCCCTTTGCGCCCTTGCGTTAGCCGTTCTTCGAGAGCATTCAAACGATGAGCAAAGCCGAACCACTGGACGAGGACCTCCTCGCCGAGCTGCGCGACTGGGGCGGCCCGGCGGAGATGAGTGCGTTCGAGGCCGTGATGTGGCGCGCCGAGATCGATCCTCGTTTGCGTTCGACGACGACATCGGTGCTGGTGATGGATCGGACGCCGGATTGGGAGCGGCTCGTCGCCGGCCATCGCTGGGTGACGGAAGCGGTGCCGCGCTTCCGCCAGCGCGTCGTCGATCCCAGCTTCGGCGTCGGCAACCCGGTATGGATCGAGGATCCGGATTTCAATCTCGATTACCACCTGCGGCGCGTGCGTCTGCCGGAACCGGGCACGGAACGCCAGCTGTTCGATCTTGCGCAGAACCTCGCGATGACGCCGTTCGACAAGGCACGCTCGCCGTGGGAAGCCACGCTCGTCGAGGGCCTGGAGGGCGGCCGCTCCGGTTACGTGCTCAAGCTTCACCACGCCACCTCGGATGGCCTGGGCATCATCCAGCTGCTGTCGCGGGTGCTCGGCAAGCAGCGCGACGCGACCGTGCGGCCGGCGCCGCCGCGCGCGGAGAAGTTCGACCGCCCGGCGCCGTCGGCGTCCGATGTGGCGGTGCGCCAGGTGCGCGAGCGCCTGTTCGCACTGCCGTCGGAAGCGGCGGGCCGCGTCTCCACGTTGACCCGTTCGATCGGTGAATGGATGCGGAATCCGGATGCGGCCAAGAAGGGCCTCGACTACCTGTCCTCGGCCCGGCGGGTGCTCGGCACCAAGCCGGTCGCCGGTTCCGGCCTGTTCAGGCGGCGCAGCCTGTCCTGGCGTTTCGACGGCATCGAGATCCCGCTCGCGGACTTCAAGGCCGCGGCCAAGGCGGCGCAAGGCTCGCTCAACGACGTGTTCCTCGCCGGCCTCGTCGGCGGGTTCAGCCGCTACCACGAGGAGATGGGGGTCTCGCTGTCGAAGATGCCGATCGGATTCCCGATCTCGCTGCGCACCGAGAACGATCCGATGGGCGGCAACAAGTTTGCCGGCAGCCAGTACGCGGCGCCGCTGGACATCGCCGACCCGGTCGAGCGCGTGCGCCACATCCAGACCTTCGTCCGCGAAACCCGCGCCGAACCGGCGCTCGACGTGATGATCCGCATGATGCCGGTCGTCACGCGCCTGCCGCTGGCCGCGATCACCGCGATGACGGCCGACTTCACGGCGGCCCAGGACGCGCAGATCAGCAACGTTCCGGGCATTCCGTACCCGGTCTACATGGGCGGTGCCGAGATCACGCAGTTCTGGCCGTTCGCACCGGTTCCCGGATGCGGTATGATGATCGTGATGATGTCGCACAACGGCCGCTGCTGTATCG
>CAZXXM010000104.1:0-9536 GCA_964644715.1 uncultured Salinisphaerales bacterium | reverse complement strand
TGGTAGACCGACACGCCGCGATGGAAGGCACTGGACTCCTGCGAATAGAAGTACGTGATGAAGCTGGTGCGCCACAGGCTGCCGCGTGCGTCGTAATTGTCCGCCCACAGCACCAGCCAGGAATCCTCGTCGACGTAGAGTTCGCGGCGCGCGTAGATGTGGCGCATGCCCGGCTTGAGGCGGCCCTCGATGACCCAGACGCGATGCCGTTCGTAGCGCAGGTACTCGGGGTTGAGCGTCGACGGCCGAACGAGATCCGCGTAGCGCACCGAGGGATCGTTGATCCGGAAATTGTGATACGGCACCAGCATCTCCCGCCGGCCGATCAGCTTCCACTCGTAGCGCTCGGGAGAACCGTTGTAGCCGTAGTCCTCGTCGACCGTGCGCAGGCCCGCCGGCGGCACCGGGTAGTCGAACCCCACCGGGGCCGATTGCCGCACGCGCCGGATCCAGGGCTGGTAGAGCCAGGTGCTCTGCGTGGACTGGCGCGAGAAGTCGTTCGGCTGGATGCCCACGGCGACCAGACCGCGGTCGCGCGCGGGCAGCAGGTAGTGCGCCATGAAGTACGCACCGACGGCGTCCTGGTACGAGCCTCGTCGCACCGGGTCCTTGCCCGGGTCCAGCGTCTTGAACCGCTGGCGGCCCCAGGCGATCGCGCCGTCGGCGTAGACGTCGGCGATGTCGGCCATCGCCGATTCGGTCCATCCGCGATGCGGGTTGATCGCGTTCCAGATCGCCTGCTGGCCATCCTTCGGAAACGGAAACGGGATCGCGCCGCTGACGCCGGTGATGCCGCGACCGTCGTTGATCAGGCGCGCCTCCGTCGCGTTGCGCTTGACCGCCTCGCAAACCCAGTCCGCGAAGCGAAAGTCGCGATGGCTCGGGTAAACCTTCATGCGGAACGCAGCCGGGTACTGCCGCAGCAGCGCTTTCTGCCCGGCGGTCAGCACGTCCGCGTAATGGGCCTGGTTCGAAGCGTCGACCTCGAACAGCGGCGCTTCCTTCGCGTAGGGGCCCGGCTCGTAACCGTAGGGGCGCGTCTGGCCCGGCCAGGTGCCCAGATACCGACCGGTGTAGGCCGCCACGCCGGTGGGGCTGCCCGCGCGCTCGGCGCCCATGCAGGTCGTCGTCGCCGTATCCAGCTCTGCATCCAGTGGACCGGCCGACAGCCGCAAGGGAATGATCGACAGCAGCACCGCCGCCAGCAGCGCGACGCGCGTCTCCGTCGTCCGATCCCCATGGGCGGTCATGGCATTCGAGCCCCAGGTCTTCACCGCGCCCTCTCCCTTGGCCGCATGCGTCCTTACCGGTAGACACGAGATCGCTCGTGGAAGGCCGACATTCCGCCTACGCACCAATGTGAACTGGCGCACGCTGCGGACCAGTTTTTGCGATGACCTGACTTGGTTAGACTGCAAGCCTGCGAAACCCTGCTCTCCGAGATCACTATGAAAATGCTCATCGCCGTCATCAAGCCGTTCAAGCTCGACGCCGTTCGCGAAGCGCTCGCCGACATCGGTGTTCAGGGCATGACGGTGACGGAGGTGCGCGGTTTCGGGCGCCAGAAGGGCCATACGGAGCTGTACCGCGGCGCGGAATACACGGTGGACCTGCTGCCCAAGATCAAGCTGGAGGTGGCGCTGGCACCGGACATGGTCGATCGTGCCGTCGAAGCCATCCAGAAGAGCGCCAAGACCGGCCAGATCGGCGACGGCAAGATCTTCGTCTACGACCTCGACCAGACCGTGCGCATCCGCACCGGCGAGTCGGGCGTCGACGCGGTCTAGGACGGCCTGCAGAAAATGGGAAACGGGGCCCTGGGCGGGCCCCGTTGCGGTAAGCGCGAGGCCTCGAGGCCCGCGACACAACAAGAATAGTGCGAGAACTGGTCAACGCCGACCGGTCACCGGAGGAGTATCAGCATGAAACGCTGGATCGGCGCGGCCGCGGCCGCAATTCCGTTCGTCGCTTCTGCGCAGGACGTCAACAGCGGCGACAGTGCCTGGATCCTGACCTCGACCGCCCTGGTCCTGTTCATGACACTCCCCGGCCTCGCGCTGTTCTACGGCGGCCTGGTCCGCACCAAGAACGTGCTGTCGGTGCTGATGCAGTGCTTCGCCATCACCTGCATGGTCTCGATCCTGTGGCTGGTCTACCTCTACAGCCTGGCCTTCGGCGAAGGCGGCCCGCTGGTGGGAGGCTTGGGCAAGGCGTTCTTCGCCGGCGTCGAAGAGGGCTCGGTCAACGGCGCGATTCCGGAAACCGCCTTTTCGATGTTCCAGCTAACGTTCGCGATCATCACGCCGGCGCTGGTCGTCGGCGGATTCGCCGAGCGCATGAAGTTCTCCTCGATGCTGCTGTTCTCCGGGCTGTGGTCGACCTTGGTGTACGCGCCGGTGTGCCACTGGGTCTGGGCCTCGGATGGTTGGCTCTACAAGCTCGGCCTGCTCGACTTCGCGGGTGGAACGGTGGTGCACATCACGGCCGGTGTCGCAGCGCTGGTGGCGGCCGTCGTGCTCGGCAAACGGCAGGGCTTCCCGACCACCGCGATGCTGCCGCACAACATGACGATGACGGTCACCGGCGCGGCGATGCTCTGGGTCGGCTGGTTCGGCTTCAACGGCGGCTCGGCACTGGCGGCCAACGGTAACGCCGCGATGGCGATCCTGGTCACGCACATGTCGGCCGCGGCCGGCGCAATCGCCTGGGGCCTGATGGAATGGGTGCGCTACGGCAAGCCCTCGGCGCTCGGTACCGTCACCGGCATGGTGGCGGGCCTGGGCACGATCACGCCGGCCTCCGGCTACGTCGGTCCGGGCGGTGCGCTGCTGATCGGCCTGGTCGCCGGCTTCATCTGCTTCAATGCCACCAACTACCTGAAGCGCCGCCTGGGCGTCGACGATTCGCTCGACGTGTTCCCGGTGCACGGCGTGGGCGGCATTCTCGGCACCTTGCTCGCCGGCGTGTTCGCCTCGAGCGCACTCGGCGTCTTCAGCGGCCAGGGCTATGCCGAGGGCATGGACATGGGCAAGCAGATGGGCGTGCAGGCGCTCGGCGTGATCGCGGTCGGCGCTTACACCGCCGTCGTCAGCTACGCGCTGCTCAAGCTGGTGGGCGCCATGATGGGTTTGCGCGTCAGCGCGGAAGCCGAATCGACGGGCCTGGATACCGCCGAGCACAACGAACGCGGCTACGACCTCTGAGACGATCTCAGGGGCTGGCGGCTGCAGTCGGCGCAAGCAGGTCCGTGCCCGGCACGGTGGACAGCCCGAATCCCAGCAGGGGCGGCCAGTCCGCCATCGGGTACAGGCGGATGTTGCGCAGTGCGACGTCGCCCGGCGGATCGATCGCGGCGCGGAAGTAGCCGGACTCGCGGATCACCCTGCGCGAAGCGGCAGCGGTCCCGTCGCTCCATTTCCAGCCTTCCTTCTGCGCCCGCGCGTCCAGCGCCTCGACCATCGCCGATTCCCAGGCCGCTCGACTGAGACGTGCGCGTCCCGCCGACACGTCCTTGTAGCGTGCCAGCAGGCCGCCGTCGGTGAATTCGAGCATGAGCTTGCGCACCATGATCTGGTCCGGAGCACGGTCGAACACGTCGGGGGTTCCTTCGAGCTGCGTCGTCAGGATGGCGCGCCCCATCTGCGCGGCGCCGATGTCGAACCACAGTGTCGCCAGGCCCGAAGACGCGACGTACTGGAGGTCGAAATCGACGTCGCCGCGAAACTCCGTGTACCCCAGGTCGTACAGCGTCGGCGGCGGAATGCTCGCCGGATGCGGCGATTCCGAGCGCGGTGCACGGCGCTCGGGAATCGGGGCGCGCACGTCCAGCAGCTTGCCGCGCGCGTGCGCCAGCCGTCCGGCGTCGTCGAAACGCAGCTCGTCGACCCGGAGTTCCCGCGCCTCGATGCGCATCCCCATCGGCGTCTGCAAGGCCATCTGCAGCCCGCCCGCCGGACGGAAAGACAGGCCCCAGACCCGGCCCGCGCCCCATGGGAACGGCCAGAGCCGCTCGTAGTACAGATCGCCTTGCGGAACCAGCCTGGCGATGAACCGCGCGACCTCTTCATGGGTCCGCTGGACCAGCCAGTACTGCCCCGCGGCGGCCAGCACCACGATCAGCAAGCCGACGCGCCACAGGAGGGTGCCGAGTTTCATTCAGCGATTGTAGGAGGACGAATCGCGGCCGTGGCCGGCATGCGACGAGAGCTCGACCCGGGCGGTGCGGGCGGCGCGCGTGGCGGCATCGAGCCGACTGCTGGAGCCTGGCGAACTGCACTAGACTGCCATCGTCGCGTCGAACGGACGAAACTCATGCGCGCTGTCCTCCTGACCTTGTGCACGCTGCTGATCGCAGGCGGCGCGTCCGCTGCGGGCGAGCGCATCTATCGGTGGACGACGCCCGAAGGCAAGGTGCAGTACGGAGACCAGCCGCCGTCCGGCGCCCAGGATGTGCGCAACTTCGATCGCCGCGTCGGCACGACGGCCGCATCGCCGTCGGACCAGGCGGAAGGCCGCCCCGCGGCGAAGACGATCAGCGAGACGGACTGCATCAACAAGCGCGCACAGCTCAATACCTACAAGAATGCCTCGCGGCTGGTCGAGCGCGACAGCCTGGGTCGCGAACGCGAATTCACGGTGGCCGAACGCGAGCAACTGGTGGCCAAGGTCCAGGCGGACCTGGAATCCCAGTGCGGCGACGCGCCTGCCGAAGAGTGATCCGAGCATGAGGGCCTCCGTGCGCGCACTCGCCGCGCGCCTGCTGCTCTCGTGTGCCTGCGCCGCTGCGCCGGGATACGCTGGAGCGTCGAGCGTCTATCGCTGGGTCGACAAGAACGGGATGGTGCATTACGACGACACCTCGTCGGGCGCCACGAAGCTGACGCGCGGCTACCTCGAGGAGCGCATCATTCCCGACGAACCCGAATGGGTCGGCGCCATTCCGGCCGCTTTCACCGCCGAGGTGACGCAGCGATGCTCGAACGCCCGCGAACGGCTCGCCAACTACCGCAGCGCGCCCGAGATCTACGGGCGCGATCCGAGCGGCAACGTCTATCCCTTGTCGCCGACGCAGGCGCGGCTGATGCTCGCGGAAATCCAGGCCGAGAGCGACCGCTACTGCCAGACCGACGCTCCCCGCCGCATCTACGCCGAAACCCTGTCCGCCCGGAAGGCCGAGCAGGCGCGCAAGCAGCAAACCCCTCCGCGCCGTTGACGCGGCCCTGAGATTTCACCGCCGTTGCCGATCAACCCGCCGCGCGGTCCGCGCAAGAGTCCACGATGAGCGAGCACAGCCAGTTCCGCCTGCTGACCGAGCGACGCTTCGGGCCCTTCTTCGCGACGCAGACGCTCGGCGCCTTCAACGACAACGTCTTCAAGAACGCACTCGTCATCCTGGTGACGTTCGGCATCGCGGGGCTGTCGGCCGACCAGGTCAACGCCTACGTCAATCTCGCGGCCGGACTGTTCATCCTGCCGTTCTTCCTGTTCTCGGCCACGGCCGGACAGATCGCCGAGAAGTACGAGAAGTCGCGGCTGATCCGTGGCATCAAGCTGGCCGAGATCGTGATCATGGCGCTGGCCGCCGTCGGACTCTTCGTCGGCAGCGTACCGATGCTGCTCGGCGTGCTGTTCCTTCTGGGCGCCCAATCCGCCGTGTTCGGCCCGGTGAAGTATTCGATCCTGCCGCAGTCGCTGAGGGAAGACGAACTGGTGGGCGGTAACGCACTGGTGGAAGCCGCGACGTTTCTCGCGATCCTGCTCGGCACCTTGCTCGGCGGCTGGCTGATCGCGCAGCACGATGGCTCCACCGGCGTGAGCATCGCCGTGCTCGCCATCGCGGTGCTCGGATACCTGACCGCACGTCGCATTCCGCAGGCACCGGCCGCCGCTCCGGATCTGCAGATCAACTGGAACCCGTTCACCGAGACCTGGCGCAACTTCCAGTTCATGCGCACGAACCGCACGGTGTTCCTGTCCGTGCTCGGGATTTCCTGGTTCTGGCTGTACGGCGCGACCTTTCTTTCGCAGCTGCCGAACTACACCAAGGTCTACCTGGGCGGCAACGAGCAGGTCGTCACCCTGCTGCTCACGGTGTTCTCGCTGGGCATCGGCATCGGCTCGCTGCTGTGCGAACGCCTGTCCGGCCACAAGGTGGAGATGGGCCTGGTGCCGCTGGGATCGATCGGCCTGACGCTGTTCGGTATCGATCTGTACTTCGCGGCGCCGGTCGCGGCGCAGGTGACGGACCTCGGCGCCGTGGCTTTCCTGAAGGACGCCGCGCATCACCGCGTGCTGTGGGATCTCGTGCTGATCGGCCTGTTCGGCGGCTTCTACATCGTGCCGCTGTACGCGGTCATCCAGACGCGGTCGGCGCCGACGCACCGCTCTCGCATCATCGCCGGCAACAACATCCTCAACGCGCTGTTCATGGTGGTCTCCGCGATCGTCTCGGTGCTGCTGCTACACGCCGGGCTGACGATTCCGCAGCTGCTGCTGACGGTGGCGATCATGAACGCGGCGGTGGCGGTCTTCATCTACTCGCTGCTGCCCGAGTTCCTGATGCGGTTCATGGTCTGGCTGCTGATCAGCCTGCTGTACCGCATCCGCACGAAGGGTCTGGAGAACATCCCGGACGAGGGGGCCGCGATCATCGCGCCCAATCACGTGAGCTTCGTGGACGCGCTGATCATCGGGGGCACGGTACGCCGGCCGATCCGCTTCGTGATGTATCACAAGATCTTCCGCATTCCGGTACTCAACTTCATCTTCCGCACGGCCCGCACCATTCCGATCGCACCGGCACGCGAGGACGCCGCGCTGCTGGAGAAGGCCTTTGCCGACATCGCGAAGGCGCTGAACGACGGCGAACTGATCGGCATCTTTCCGGAAGGCGGCCTGACGCCGGACGGCACGATCCAGGCATTCAAGCCGGGCATCGAGAAGATGCTGGCGAGCAGGCCCGTTCCGGTGATCCCGATGGCGGTGCGCGGGCTCTGGCTGAGCATGTGGTCGCGACGCGATACCGCGATGGGCCGCTCGCGCCTGCCGCGCCGGTTCCGCGCGCGCATCGAACTGATCGCGGGCGAACCGATGGATGGGGCCACGCTCAAGGCGCCCGAGCTCGAGGCGCAGGTCCGGGTGCTGCGCGGCGATGCGCCCTGACACCGGCTTGATCGAATCCTCCCGCGCCGTGGCGCCGGCCCGCGCAAGATCGCCGCAGCGCCTCTGCCCGCGTATCCGGCTGTCCGCCTGCGCGCTCGCGGTGATCGCCGCGGGTTGCGGCGGTGGGGGTGGCGGCAGCGATGCCGGGAGCGGCGGCAGTCCCGACACGCGGGCGATGGTCTCGGGCACGATCACCGCGGGCGCCGACTCGGCGATCGATGGCGACACGGCGGACACGACGGTGCCGCGCAGGCCGAACGGCTCCCTCTCCACGGCACAGGTTCTTCGCAATCCGGTCAGCGTCGGCGGCTATGCGAACCTCGCGACCGACGAGGTCGACGTGTATCGCATCGATCTGGCCGGCGGGCAGCAGCTGAGCCTGTTCATCGCCGAAGACGGTGCCGCCAACGATCTCGACCTGCTGATCGGCGACACCGGCGGCAACGTGCTGGCATCGTCGCTGGGCACCGGGAAGCTCGAAACGCTCGAGGTCCCGGGCAGCGGCACCGCGACCTACTTCGTGCAGATCAACGCTTTCGCGGGCGGCTCCAACTACGTGCTGTCGGTCACGCAGCAAGGCCAGACCGCGGCGCCTCGGAATCTCGAAGCCATGAGCACGCAGCTCGAGTTCCTGCCCGACCAGGCCCTGGTTGCCTATCGCGACGACGACGGCGCCGCCCGGGCCAAGGCGTTCGGCGCGCAGACCCTGGGCCATATTCCGGGGTACGTCGATCTGCTCGATCTGTCGACCAGCGCGAAGGCGCTCCTGCCCACGCGCATCGGAGAATTCCACTACTCGGACCCTGCCCTCGCGGCCAAGGCGCGCACGCTGCTGGCCATCAAGGCACTGCGGGCCCAGCCCGACGTGAAATTCGCGGAGCCCAATCTGCTGCGGCACGCATCGGCGCTGCCCGACGACGAGTTCGTGTCGCAGCAGTGGCATTACAACCTGATCAATCTGCCGCAGGCCTGGGACCTCACGCACGGCTCCGGCAACGTCCTCGTCGCCGTGGCCGACACCGGCGTGCGCCTGAGCCATCCCGACCTCGCTGGCAAGTTCGATCCGGCGGATCCCGACGGCTACGACTTCGTCAGCGATGCGCGCCGCTCGCTCGATGGCGACGGCCGCGACTCGAACGCCGACGATCCGGGAGACGGCGGAGTCGCCGGAGGCAGCAGCTTCCATGGAACGCACGTGGCCGGCACGATCGCCGCGGCAACCAACAACGCGATCGGGGTCGCCGGCGCCGGCTGGGATACCCGCATCATGCCGCTGCGCGTGCTCGGCGAAGGGGGCGCCGGCAGTGCGTTCGACATCACCAGCGCCGTCCTCTACGCGGCTCGGCTACCCAATGCCTCGGGCTTGCTCGCACCGGTCAAGGCCAGCGTCATCAACCTGAGCCTGGGCAGCGAGAATTCGTCGGCCACCGAACAGCAGGCGTACGCGGACGTGATCGCCGCCGGCGTCATCGTCGTTGCGGCCGCCGGCAACCGCGGTGACGGACGCCTGAGCTATCCGGCTTCGTATCCGGGCGTCGTATCGGTGGCGGCGGTGGGGCGGCAGAAGCAAAGAGCCCCGTACTCGCAGTTCAACGGCGCGGTCGACGTCGCGGCACCGGGAGGCGATCAGTCCCGGGCCGGCACCGATGGCGTGCTCAGTACGCTGTCCAGCGACGGCAACGGTCCGATCCGGAACCGCCTCGGCTACCTGCAGGGAACCTCGATGGCGACGCCGCACGTCGCCGGCGTCGTCGCCCTGATGAAGGCGGTCCATCCGAATCTGACCCCGGCGCAGTTCGACCTGCTGCTTGCCAGCGGCAGCATCACCGAGGATCTAGGGGTGGCGGGCCGCGACAATGCATTCGGCTACGGCCTGATCGATGCCAACAAGGCGGTGCGCGAGGCCATACGGCTGGCCAACGGCAGCAGTCCGCCGGACAACCCCCGCCTCGGCGTGCACCCGGACTCGCTGAGCCTGGGCAACACGCTGACCAGCGCCACGCTCGATGCCCGCAACGGTGGCACCGGCGCACTGGCGATCACGTCGGTCAGTGACGACGCTCCCTGGCTGAGTGTCAGCGCGCAGGCGGTGGACGGCAGCGGACAAGGCCGGTACACAGCCAGCATCAATCGCAACGGCCTGGCGAACGGGACCTACTCCGCCACCATCACGTTCACGTCGTCGATCAATACGGTCACCGTTCCAGTGCTGGTGACGGTCGGCGCACCGGTCGGCAGCGTCGATGCCGGCAAGCAGTACGTGCTGCTGGTGGATCCGGAGACCCTCGACGCGGTCGATACCGACGAAGTGTCGGTCTCCGGCGGACAGTACCGCTTCAGTATGGAAGCACCCGCCGGCGACTACCTGCTGATCT
>CAZXXM010000103.1:8086-9560 GCA_964644715.1 uncultured Salinisphaerales bacterium | reverse complement strand
AGCGAGGCGCGCTCCGCCAGCACCGCCATCGAGAACTCGGTGGTCCCCGTCTTGCGGGCCTCGGCCTCGGCGGCATCGAGGATGCGGCGTTTGCGATCTTCCTTCTGGACTTCGCGCGACATGTCGCCTTTGTCGAGCTTTCCGGGCGGCCTTTCTTGCGCGAACAGGCTAGGGCTGGGAGATGATGGCGAGGCGGCGCGAGCCGGCGAAGATGTCACGCGGCGTATAGCCATAGAACTGACGGATCGAGTGGCTGAAGTGCGTCGAGTCCGCATAGCCGGCATTCAGCGCGACGTCGAGCAGGTTCAACGGATTGGCGATCAGCGGCATCAGCCCGCGCGCACGTTTCCAGGCGCGGAAGCGCCGAAACGTGGTCTGGGTCTGATCGCTGAACAAGTGCGTGAAACGAGAGAACGAAAGCCCGGTCATCGCGGCGCAATCCTCGGCCGTCAGGCGCCCGGCGGGATCGTCCTTCATGCGTTCGATGGCGCGTGCGATGCGCGGGTCGAGCTCCCGCGCCGGCAGGCGCTCGCCGAAGAAGCGCAGGTCGAAGTCCTCGGACTGCGCGGACGACAGCGGCCGCGACAGGCCGGCCCGGATCGTCGCGGCCACCCGCTGGCGCTGCACCGCGGTCGCCAGGAACTGGTCGTGGAAGCGGCAGCCGTCCACGGCCTCGGCCTCCACCAGCACCTCGGCCATCTCGCGGTCCCGCGTCGACACCAGATGCGGCGTGTACGGCGGCACGGCCACGAAGGACTCGCGGCGGGTCGGCCCGCCATCGATCGAAACGTCGAACGGCGTTTCGATCGCCACGTACAGCGTCCATGCCCCGAAATAGCGGACTCCCGGCGTGCCGAACAGGCCGCGGTAGGCGATCCGGGTGGGTGTCACCAGCATTACGCGGCCCGTTGCCGCCCGCGACGAGGTCATCGGGTGCAGGTGATTCGAACACTTCGCCTCTCGACGTCGTGCGTGCTCCATCGTCTTCTCCTCCAGCGGGTCGTGGACTCGTGATCGAATCCATCGCCCGAAAGTTTTATCGCACTAAAAGATCGCACGGGCAGCGAGTCAGAGCAAGTCCGGGGGCGGTGCGTCCCTCGTAGCCCGGACGAAGTCCGGGGGTGTTGCTCGTATTGCGAGGGGAGCCCCGGACTTCGTCCGGGCTACTGATCGCCGGCCCTCGCCGCCTATTCCAGCAGCGCCTGCTGCGCAGTACTCGCGATCAGCCTTCCCGCGCGGTCGTACAGCGCGCCGCGGCCCAGGCCGAAGCCGTTGCCCGCGACCGGGCTTTCCACTTCGTAGAGCAGCCAGTCGCCGACGTCGGGCGGCGCGTGGAACCACATCGCGTGATCCAGGCTGTGCATGCGGATGCGCGGGTCGAGCAGGCTGATGCCGTGCGGACTGCGCGTGGGCCAGCACAGCCAGTAGTCGGAGAGAAACGCCAGCGCCGCGTACTGGAACAGCGGATCGGTCG
>CAZXXM010000103.1:0-7986 GCA_964644715.1 uncultured Salinisphaerales bacterium | reverse complement strand
TTGGCGATGAACTGGCCGCCGAACAGGTTGCCGCTCATGTTCAGGCCCAGCCGCGGGTTCACGTAGCGATCGGGCCCGGCGGGATCGAGACGCAGCGCGCCCTCGAGTTCGACCGGATTCCACGGCGGCGTGTCGCCGCCGTGCTGCGCCTCATCTGTGCTGCCGGTCACCGCGATCATCTCCGCCGGGTCGTGCGGCGCAGTGTGCAGGCGACCGCCCGTGATCGCACGCGGTACTCCCTCGCCGTAGCCCGGACGAAGTCCGGGATGCCTCCATCTAGAGAGCACCACCCCGGACTTCGTCCGGGCTACGCAAGCTACGCGGGTCTTCTCAGATCGAGCGTGCAGGGATAGTCCGGATTCGGCGTTTCCGCCGGCGGCCAGTACGTCGACGGCGTGTGTCCGCTCGGATCGAAGCGCGACAGGCGTCGTGACTCGGCTTCGTAGTGATTGATCGGGAAGGTCTCATAGTTGCGACCGGCCGGGTGCATCACGTGGTACGTGCAGCCCGCGACGGCGCGGCGATGGCGCGCGTCGTAGAGATCGAACACCAGCGGTGTGTGCACGCCGATCGTGGGATGCAGCGCGGAGGCGGGACGCCACGCGCGGTAGCGCAGGCCGCAGACGTATTCGTCGCGAATGCCGGTGGCACGCAGCGGCAGGCGACGTCCGCCGACCGTCACGAAGTGACGCCCCGGCACCAGGCCGCGCGTCTTGATCTGAAGCCGCTCGAGACTCGAATCGACGAAGCGCGTGGTACCGCCCGCAGTGCCTTCCTCGCCGAGCACCGGCCAGGGTTCGAGCGCGTGACGCAGCTCGACCTCGATACCCTGATGGCCGATCGTGCCGTGCTGCGGAAAGCGGAATTCGAAGTGCGGCTCGAACCACTCCGCGCGAATCGGGTAGCCCCACTCCTTGAGTTCGCCCAGCACGTCGAGGAAATCGGACCAGACGAAGTGCGGCAGCATGAATTCGTCGTGCAAGCGCGTGCCCCAGCGGATCAGCGGCGCGGTGTAGGGTTTGTGCCAGAACGCGCAGATCAGCGAGCGCACGAGCAGCTGCTGCACCAGGCTCATGCGCGCATGCGGCGGCATCTCGAAGCTGCGGATCTCGAGCAGCCCCAGGCGGCCGGTCGGCCCGTCGGGCGAATACAGCTTGTCGATCGACAGCTCGGTGCGGTGCGTGTTGCCGGTGATGTCGATCAGGATGTTGCGGAACAGGCGGTCGACCATCCACAGCGGGAATTGCGACGTGTCGGTGCTGGTGCCGGCCGGCGGCAGCTGCGCGAGCGCGATCTCGAGCTCGTACAGCGCCGAGTCGCGGCCCTCGTCGGGGCGCGGGTGCTGCGAGGTCGGGCCGATGAACAGGCCCGAGAACAGGTAGCTCAGCGAAGGATGGTTCTGCCAGAAGCGGATCATGCTCGCGAGCAGGTCCGGCCGGCGCAGGAACGGCGAATCCGCGGGCGTGGCCGCGCCGACGACGATGTGATTGCCGCCGCCGGTGCCGACGGCGCGCCCGTCGATCAGGAATTTCTCGGTGCCCAGGCGCGTCAACCGCGCCTGCTCGTAGATCTCGAACGTGATCTCGCGCAGCTGATCCCAGGAATGCGCGGGATGGATGTTCACCTCGATCACGCCCGGGTCCGGCGTCACGCGCAGGACGTTGAGCCGCGAATCGCCCGGCGGCGGATAGCCTTCCAGGCGCACCGGCACGTCGAACTCGGCGGCCGCGTCCTCGACGGCGGTCACGATGTCGAGATAGTCCTCGAGGCCTGCAACCGGCGGCATGAAGACGCAGAGAAAACCGTCGCGCGGTTCCACCGCCATCGCGGTGCGCACGTTGCCGCCCTGCAGGTAGGCGCCGCGGCGTTCCGGCGGCGGCTGGTCGCGCTCGGCGGTGAGCTTCTGCTGGCGCTCGCGGCGCCGCTTCTCCTGTTCGGTGACCGGCGCTTGCAGAAAGGGCTGGCGGCGCAGGTCGGGTTGCGGCAGCGGGTCGCGGCGCGCGAACGGGTCGTAGGGAATCAGCGCGGGAACGGCGCCGGCCGGCAGCCAGGGCAGCGCCTCCAGCGGCAGCCGGAAGCCCACCGGCGAGTCGCCCGGGATCAGGAACATGCGGCCGCCGCGGAAGGTCCAGCGCTCGCTCATCCACTGCGGAGCGGAAGAGGCCGCCTGCCAGCGCTGGATCGGCAGCGCGTAGCCCTTGGGGATGTCGAGGCCACGCGAGAACACGCGGGCGATGCGGGCGCGCTCCTCCGGATCCTTGAGCCTGTTGTCGTCGGGCGTGACGTTGTCCGGCAGCTTGCGCTCGCGATGCAGGTAGTAGAACGCGTCCTCGAACGCCGGCACCACGTTGTCCGGGTTCACCTCGAGCCGTTCGGCGATGCCGCGGATCAGCGCGCGCGCGGAATGCTCGTTGGCGCGCGTCGAACCGTCGGCCAGGTCGCCGCGCACGACCGGCCGGCCGTCGCCGCGCCAGTAGAGCGAGTAGGCCCAGCGGGGCAGCGACTCGCCCGGGTACCACTTGCCCTGGCCGAAGGTCAGCAGGCCGTTCGGCGCGAAGCGGTCCTTCAGGCGACGGATGAGCTGGTTGGCCAGGCCTTCCTTCATCGGCCCGACGGCCGCGGTGTTCCACTCCGCGCCCTGCATGTCGTCGATCGAGATGAACGTGGGCTCGCCGCCCATCGTCAGGCGCACGTCGCCGGCCTTCAGCTTCGCGTCGACCTCCGCACCGAGCGCATCGACCGCGGCCCACTGTTCGTCGGTGTAGGGCTTGGTGACGCGCGCGGTCTCGAGCACGCGCGTCACCTTCATCTCGTGGGCGAACTCGGTCGTGAGCTCACCCTCGCCGGCAAACGACATCGAGCCGGTGATCGGCGCGGCGGTGGCCGGCTCCGGTGTGGCGCACAGCGGGATGTGGCCTTCGCCCGTCATCAGGCCCGAGGTCGGGTCCAGGCCGATCCAGCCCGCACCGGGCAGATAGACCTCGCACCAGGCGTGCAGGTCGGTGAAATCGATCTCGGTGCCGCTGGGGCCGTCGAGCGACTTCACGTCGGGCGTCAGCTGCACGAGGTAGCCGGACACGAAGCGCGCGGCCAGCCCCAGGTGACGCAGCAGCTGCACCAGCAGCCAGGACGAGTCGCGACAGGAGCCGGAGGCTTTCGTCAGCGTCTCCTCCGGCGTCTGCACACCGGGTTCCATGCGGATCAGGTACCGGATGGACTGCTGCAGCGAGCGGTTCAGGTCCATCAGGAAGTCGACCGTCCGCGCCCGCGTGCGCGGGATGCTGTCGACGAGCTGCTTGAACAGCGGTGACAGCGGATCCAGCCGCAGATAGGGTTCGAGATCGCGCTTCAGGCCTTCGGAATACTTGAACGGGTATTCCTCCGCCTCCGGTTCGACGAAGAAGTCGAAGGGGTTGTAGACCGCCATGTCGGCGACCAGGTCGACGGTGACGATGAAGCGGTCGACCGGCTCCGGGAACACGACGCGCGCCTGCCAGTTGGAGAAGGCGTCCTGCTGCCAGTTGATGAAATGCGGTTCGGGTTCGATCTTCAGCGAGTAGCTGAGCACGCGCGTGCGCGAGTGCGGCGCCGGCCGGAGCCGGATGATCTGCGGAGACATCGTCACCCGGCGGTCGTAGCGGTAGACCGTCTGGTGGAACAGGGCGGCGTGCAAAGGCATGGGTCTTCGGCGGTTCGATCCTGTTGCGGGCAAGGATGATACGTGGCCGCGTGCCGGCGGCTGGGTGGTCTTAGCAAGAATCGATGCAGGCGGACGGTCCCGCATTTTTCCCTCTCCCCCCGGGAGAAGGTGCCCCGAAAGAGCGGACGAGGGCGTGTCCGTCGGCCAACCGACACTCCCTCACCCCCGGCCCCTCTCCTTGCGGGAGCGGGGGGCGCTGCCGCCTTTACGAAATCCTTATGCCCGGACCCGCATTTCCGTCTCGAATCCTGACGGCTGCTCGCCGCACAGTGGACACATGAACGCCGAGTCCCTGTTCGCCCTGCTGATCGCGGCCGCGGTGGCCGCCTACCTCGTCTACGCGCTGCTGCGCCCCGAACGCTTCTGAGCCCGGAGGGCGACCGACATGCACGGACACGACCTGTTCCGCTTCCTGCTGTTCGTGGCGCTGCTGCTGGCGCTGGCCGCACCGCTGGGCGCGTGGCTGGCGCGCGTGCTCGAAGGGCGGGCGCGCGGCCTGGGCGTGCTCGAAACGGGCCTGTACCGCGCTGGCGGCGTCGACCCGGCGCGCGAGCAGACCTGGGCGACGTATGCGCGCAGCCTGCTGGCCTTCAACGGCGTCGGTCTGCTGCTTCTGTTCGCGCTGCTGATGCTGCAGGGCGTGCTGCCGCTGAATCCCCAGGACCTGCCGGGCCTGAGCTGGCACCTGGCGTTCAACACGGCGGCGAGCTTCGTCACCAATACCAACTGGCAGTCCTACGGCGGCGAAAGCACGCTGTCCTACCTGTCGCAGATGACCGGGCTGTGCGTGCAGAACTTCACCAGCGCGGCGACCGGCTTTGCGGTGGCGGCGGCGCTGATCCGTGGCCTCACGCGCCGCGAGACGCGTTCGCTCGGCAATTTCTGGGCGGACCTGACGCGCGTGACCTTGTACGTGCTGCTGCCCTTGTCGCTGCTGCTCGCGGTGTTCCTGGTCTGGCAGGGCGTGCCGCAGAACTTCGACGGCTACGTGACGGCGACGACGCTCGACGGCGGCACGCAGACGATCGCGCAGGGTCCGGCGGCGTCGCAGATCGCGATCAAGCAGTTGGGCACCAACGGCGGCGGCTTCTTCAACGTCAACGCCGCGCACCCGTACGAGAACCCGACGCCGCTGTCGAACCTCGTGCAGGTGCTGGCCGTCCTGCTCTTGCCGGCAGCGCTGGTGTTCGCATTCGGGCGCATGGTGGGCGATCGCCGCCAGGGTTACGCCTTGCTGGCGGCGATGCTGCTGCTGTTCGTCGTCGGCTTCGGCATCACCTACATGATCGAGTCGCACGCGAATCCGCTGCTGGCCTCGCTTCCGCTGGATCACCACGCCGGCAATCTCGAAGGCAAGGAGACGCGCTTCGGCGTGTTCGACTCGGCGCTGTGGGCCACCGCGACCACGGCCGCGAGCAACGGCTCGGTGAACGCGATGCACGACAGCTTCCTGCCCCTGGGCGCACTGGTGCCGCTGGTGAACATGATGCTCGGCGAGATCGTGTTCGGCGGCGTCGGCGCAGGCCTGTACGGCATGTTGCTGTACGTGCTGCTGACGGTCTTCATCGCCGGCCTGATGGTGGGCCGCACGCCGGAATACCTGGGCAAGAAGATCGAAGCCCGCGAAGTGCGCCTGCTGGTACTGGCGATGCTGTCGATGCCGCTGTGCATCCTGGTCTTCGGCGCCGCGGCCATCGTCGTGCCGCAGAGCCTGTCGGGGCTGCAGGACGCCGGCCCGCACGGCCTCACCGAACTTCTGTATGCCTACACCTCGGCCGCGGCCAACAACGGGTCGGCCTTCGCCGGCTTCACCGCCAACCTGCCGTACACGAACACGATGCTGGGCCTGGCGATGCTGATCGGACGCTACGCCTACATCCTGCCGCTGCTGGCCGTCGCCGGCAGCCTCGCGTCCAAGCGCGCGACGCCGGTGTCGGCCGGCACCTTCCCGACGCATGCGCCGCTGTTCGTAGGCCTGCTGATCGGCGTGATCCTGATCCTCGGCGGCCTGACGTTCTTCCCGGTGCTGGTGCTCGGGCCGGTGGCGGAGCACTTCGCGATGCTGGCGGGTGCGAGTTTTTGAGTGAAGAGCAGCGGCTAACGCAAAGGCGCAAAGGAAAAAGAAAGGACGCAAAGGTCATGAATGAGCAGCCGCTCGCTGCGAACCCACGTTTCGCTTCCTCCATTTGTTCTTTCTTTGCGTTCTTTCTTTTTCCTTTGCGCCTTTGCGTTAGCCGTTGTTTCCCAGACGCCCCCACACGGTCCTTTCGATGAACACTTCAAGCCTGACGTCAGTCAACGCGCTCTGGCTCTCCGCCTCGCAGGCCAGCCTGCGCAAGCTCGATCCGCGGACCCAGCTGCGCAACCCGGTGATGTTCGTCGTCTGGATCGGCGCGGTGTTCGTCAGCGTGCTGTGGCTGCGCGATCTGTTCGGTGACGGCGATGCTTCGTGGTCGGGACAGATCGCGCTGTGGCTGTGGTTTACCCTGCTGTTCGCGAACTTCTCCGAGAGCCTGGCCGAGGGACGTGGCAAGGCGCGTGCGGATTCGTTGCGCTCGGCCAAGGGCGAGACCGAGGCCAAGAAGGTTCAGCGTGACGGCAAGCGCATCGAGCGCGTCTCCAGCCGCAGCCTGCGCGCTGGGGACATCGTGCTGGTGGAGGCGGGCGACCACATCCCGGGCGACGGCGAGGTCATCGAGGGCATCGCCACCGTCAATGAGGCAGCGGTCACCGGCGAATCGGCGCCGGTGCTGCGCGAATCGGGAGGCGATCGCTCGAGCGTGACTGGCGGCACCCAGGTGGTCTCGGACTGGATCAAGGTGCGCATCACCGCCAATCCGGGAGAGAGCTTCCTGGACCGCATGATCGGCCTGGTCGAAGGCGCGGCGCGCCAGAAGACGCCGAACGAGCTCGCATTGTCGGTGCTGCTCACCGGCCTGACCTTGATCTTCCTGATGGTCACCGTGAGCCTGCCGTTCTTCGCGCATTACTCGGGCGGCAAGCCGCCGGTGGCGGCGCTGATCGCGCTGCTGGTGACCCTGATCCCGACGACGATCGGCGGCCTGCTGTCGGCCATCGGCATCGCCGGCATGGATCGCCTGGTGCGCGCCAACGTCATCGCCAAGTCCGGCCGCGCGGTTGAAGCGGCCGGCGATGTCGACGTGCTGCTGCTCGACAAGACCGGCACGATCACCTACGGCAATCGCATGGCCGAGGCCTTCCTGCCGGCGCCGGGCGTCGAGGAGCGCGAGCTGACGCAAGTGTCCTGGCTGTCGTCGCTGTCGGACGGCACTGCGGAAGGCCGGTCGATCGTCGAACTGGCGAAGCGCCGGCTGGGGACGCTCGACGGCGAATCCCGCGTCGCGAAGTCGGTCGAGTTCACGGCACAGACGCGGCTGTCCGGCGCCGATCTCGACGACGGCACCGAGCTGCGCAAGGGCGCGGTGCAGGCGGTGATCGCGTATGCCTTCGGCCAGGACGAGTCGCGTGTGCCGCCGGCGTTTCGCAAGGCGGTGGATCGCATCGCCGAATCCGGCGGCACGCCGCTGGCGGTCGCGGTGAAGCAAAGCGGCGAGGCGCGCCTGCTCGGCGCGATCCATCTCAAGGACGTGGTGAAGCCGGGCATCCGTGCGCGTTTCGCCGAACTGCGCGCGATGGGCATCCGCACGGTGATGATCACCGGCGACAACCCGCTGACCGCAGCCAGCATCGCGGCAGAGGCCGGCGTCGACGATTTCCTCGCCGAGGCCACGCCGGAGCGCAAGCTCGAACTGATCCGCAAGGAACAGCAGGGCGGCCGCATGGTGGCGATGTGCGGCGACGGCACCAACGATGCGCCGGCGCTGGCACAGGCCGACGTCGGCGTTGCGATGAACGACGGCACGCCGGCCGCGAAGGAAGCCGCGAACCTGGTCGATCTCGACAGCGATCCGACCAAGCTGATCCAGGTGGTCGAGATCGGCAAGCAGCTGCTGATCTCTCGCGGTTCGTTGACGACGTTCTCCATCGCCAACGACATCGCGAAGTACTTCGCGATCCTGCCGGCGCTGTTCGTCAGCCTGTATCCGCAGCTCGCGCCGCTGGACGTGATGCGCCTGCACTCCCCGCAGTCGGCGATCCTGTCCGCCATCATCTTCAACGCGCTGATCATCGTCGCGCTGATTCCGCTGGCGCTGCGCGGCGTGCGCTACGCCGCCTTGTCGGCGTCCGCGCTGCTGCGACGAAACCTGCTGATCTACGGCCTCGGCGGCGTGCTCGTTCCGTTCGTCGGCATCAAGCTGATCGAC
>CAZXXM010000102.1:2649-9562 GCA_964644715.1 uncultured Salinisphaerales bacterium | reverse complement strand
GCGACCGTCTGGCTCGGAGACGTGAAGTGCGAATCCAGGTACTCCAGCGCCATGCGGCCGAGCAGCTCGTCGACCGCGCGCATCGGGCTGTCCAGGAAGCGCGGCTCGATCAGCAGACAGGCATGCGGCTGCGCGAACCGTACCGGCGCGCCGAACAACCGCCGGTAGGTCGCCGCCGGAGCGACCGGCGTGTGATTCAGGCAGACCCGGCGCAGCCGGTAAGCCTGCGGCGAAAGAAAGCGCGCGATCTGGTCGAGCGCAGCCAGCGAGTGATCGGTGAACTGCCGAGTGACGGCGTGAACGCCGTGCACGAGTTCCACGCGCAGTTCGGTCAGCTGCGGAGCCTGCGGACTTTTCGGCAGGACAGTGAGCGCCACCGCCTGCGTCTGCACGAACAGCCGCCGCGATGCGCACTGGATGGCGGCACCCGCGGTGCGCGAGTGCCGCATCGCGAGCGCCAGCGGGCCGAGGATGCTGATGTCCTGCCGACTGCCGAGCCGCAACCCGAAGTCCGGGCACTCCAGCGTCTTCGCGCTGAGCTCCATCAGATGGATGTGCGCACCGGCGGGAATCATCGCGTCTTCGTCGTCGAGGCTCGAGGGTTCTATGCGAAGCCGGCGCAGCAGCGGCGCGGGACTGCCGCCCAGCTCTCGCACCAGCTCGCGATATCCGCGCAGCGCGCCGGAGCTGATGACGGCAGTGACCGGGCTGTTCCCCATGTCTCACAAGGATAAAAGGTCGTCCTCCGAGGATAAATCATCGTTTCGTGCCGAGGCTAAGGTCCGCTGACGCCGAGCGAGCGCTTGGCCGCTGTCAGGCAAGGACCGGGGACGATGTCGATGAGAGGGATGGATCAGGCGATGCGCATGACCCCGGCTCCACGCCCCGCAATGCGTCCATCGCCGAAGCGGTCGGTCCGCGGCACGGCGCTCGCGCTGCTCGCCGCGTCGGCATTCGTCTCTCCGGCTCACGCAGCCACCGGGATGTTCGAGCACGGCAACGGCATCAAGGCCATGGGCATGGGCGGCGCGAGCTACAGCCTGTCCGAGGAGAGCACGGTGCTGGGCGCCAACCCAGCGCATGCGGCGGCGCTCGGCAATCGCTTCGATGTGGGTCTCGACCTGTTGATCGGTGGCGCGGAGGCGACGTACGCCGGCAACGCGGCGGGTCCCGACACGGGCTACGAGTCCGACGGCCGCGACACGTACGGCATTCCGCAGGGCGGCATGACGCGGCGCCTGTCGGATCGCTGGGGTGCGGGCATCACGCTGCTCAACGCCGGACTCGGCCCCGACTACAACGGAAGTCCCTACGAGCGATTCGGCGGCGCGCGCCGCGCCGGCATGACGCTGGCTTCGACCGGCGTCGTGACGGCGCTGGCGTACCAGCTCACGCCGGTTCACACCGTCGGTGCCGGCCTGAACTTCGGCTACCAGGAATTCTCGGTGAAAGGGCTGGACTTCGTGGCCTCGCCGACGGTCTCCCGTTCACCCGGCCACGTCACCGACCAGGGCAAGGATGGCGCCTTCAACGTGGGTTTCTCCATCGGCTGGCATGCTCACTACGCGCCGTGGCTGAAGGTGGGCGCGGGTTATCGCAGCAAGAACCTGACACAGCGGCACGACGCGTATCGCGGCCTGATCGCCGAGCATGGAAGCATCGAGCTGCCCGCCATCTTCGGCGGCGGGGTCACGCTGAGTCCCTGGCCGCGCTGGTCGTTCTCCCTCGAGGCGCAGCGCTACGACTACGCGAAGCAGCGCGCATTCCGCAACCGGCTCGGGAATTTTCCGGAAGCGCTCTTCGGCGACGCGAACGGCCCCGGATTCGGCTGGAACAGCCAGAACGTCTACAAGTTCGGGGTGCGCTGGGAGGCGCACCCCCGCCTGGTGCTGAGGGCCGGATATCTGTGGACCACCAAGATCGTGCAGCCGACCGAAACGCTGTTCAACGCCTTCGCCGCCGTGCTGGTCACGGATCAGTTCACCTTGGGTGCGACGTGGACCGTGCGTGACTGGGAGTTGTCCGGATACGGATTCGTCGGGCCGGAGAACCGTCTCGCAGGCCGCGACTCCATTCCGGAAAGCTTCGGCGGCGGCGAGATGAACCTGACGAACGAAGCCATCGGAGTCGGCCTGTCGATCGGGCGACGCTTCGGGGCGCCGTAGCCGCGGCCAGCCGGCTTACAGCAGCGAACCTGGCCCGGACGAAGTCCGGGGTTGCGCTCTGTTTTACGAGGGGGACCCCGGCTCGTTCGCTTCGCGAAACTCGACGTCCGGGCTAAGAGCAACGGAGCCCCCGCCGATCGGCGAAGAATAAAAAAACGCGGAGCCGCCAGGCCCCGCGCTTCTGCCACGCCGGATGCAGGGGCCCGCCCGTTACCGGCCCTGCTGGTCGCGATGACTACCGGCCGACGTCGGCGAGGAACGCGCCGGCGGATCGGAAGCCGGGAAGCTGTCGTCCAGCGCATCGTCCAGATCGGTCTGCACCGATCCGCCCTGCGTCGGCTTCTCTCGAGGCGGTTCCGGCTGCGGGGTCCGCGAGGTCCGCTCGTCGTCGCCGGCAGCATCCTGGCGAAACTGCTCGTCGCGCTTCGCATCGTGGTGATCGGAACCGTCGCGCCGGCCGCGGTCATCCATCTGCTGCGTCTTCGACATCGCGGTGCGCTCGAGATCCGCGTTGCCGTCCAGACGCTTTTCGAGTTCGGGCTTCTTCGCGCCGGGACCGCGATCGTCGACACGATTCGCTGCGGTCTTGCCGGCTTTCTTGGCTGTCGCCATGAGTGTTCTCCTTTCCTGGGGTGCTCTGGTTTCAAGAATGAAACGACGAGGGTTCGCCGCAATCGCGGTGCCCGGGAAAGACCCTGAAACCATCACGGCACGGACCGATCTCGCTGCCGAAATCCAGGCCAGAAGTCCTGGCCGGCGCGCAGACTGCGAACATGCGGCGGAACGGCGCGCAGAACGCCCGCTCAGCCTCCCGTCGCGGCGGCTGGTGCCACGGGCGGCGGCGTCGCTCCCGGCCTGCCGGAGGGCGAGCCAGGCACCACAGTGATCGCCTCCATCGGTTCGTCGTTCTTCTTCATCGCGTCCACCCGCGGCACGTAGAACTCGAGATACGCCAGGCGCAGCACCGCGAACAGGGGCGGTGCGATCAGCACCCCGAGCAGGCCCGCCCAGGAACCCATCAGCAGCATGATCACCAGCAACGGAACCGCCGGCAGTTGCACCTTGCCGCGCATGACCATCGGCAGGATCACGTGGCCCTCGAGCTGCTGCGTGGCGAGGAAGACGCCCAGCACCCACGGCAGCCTCGACACATCCGAGGCCAGGGTCAGCAAGGTCGCGAACACGACGACGATGATGATGCCGACGTAGGGAATGATGCCGAGCACGCCGGTGAGCACGCCGAGCAGCAGCCAGTAGTCCGCGCCGACCGCCCACAAGCCCAGCGACGTCAGGCTGCCGATGATCAGCATGTCGATCAGCTGGGCATGGAACCAAGTGCGGACGACCTTCGATGCCTGCCCGATGAAACGGTCGGCCCGCTCGCGATGCCGGGCCGGCACGGCGCGCACGACGCCTTGCCGGTACTCGCGCGCATCCACGGCCACGTACAGGCCGATGACGATCGCGAATACCAGCGCCGACAGCACGCCGACGCCGGACCACGCGCCCTTGAAGACCATCGTGCCCACCGAGCTCGCGGTGCCGCCCACGTCCATCGAGGCGACGTTCTTCTGCAGCCAGGGGAAGCGATGCAGCAGGCTGTTGGCGAGGTCCTGCAGGCGCTGCACCAGCGCCGGACCCCGCTCCGCCAGCAACGCGGCCTGGGAATCGATGACGCCGGCGAAGGCCCAGCCGATGCCGCCAACCAGCGCGATGCCGATCAGCGCGATGATCGCCGCCGCGATGCCTCTGGGAACCCGCAGCCTGCGCTGCATCGCTTCGAGCACCGGCGCCAGGATGGCGCCGAGACCCACGCCGACCAGCAGCGACACGACGATCAGCCGGGCCCAGATCAGCAGCACGCCGATCACGATCAGGATCGCCACGTAGTTGGCGATGCGGATCGGGTCGCGTTGGCGGGCAGGAGATTCGAAAGCGCTCATGCAGGTCTCGTCGTCGGGCGGAACGGGGGGAATGTCCTCAGGTGCAGGTGCCGCGCAGCAGCGCGACCGGCCAGTCCTGCATCACGGTGTTCAGCGGCAGCCGGACGCCGGTCGCGGCCAGCGGCCGCATCTCCAGCGCGTCATACCAGTCGCAGTCCTTCAGCGCCGCCGGCAGCACGACCGCGGTATCGAGCAGCGCCTGCGGCGGCAGCCGCAGATCGCGCGCGCGCCGTGTGTACGGGTGCACCTGCAGTGGCGCGATCACCAGCAGGCAGCGTCTGGCGTGGCGGCGCAAAAAAGCAACGAACTGCCGGGCGAGCCGACCTTCGAGTGGCAGGCCCTGGTATTCGCCGAGCGTGAACATCTCCGGGTCGTCACGACGGCAACCGAGCACGCGCTCGACCAGGCGCTGCTTGATGGCGCCGTCCTGCCATCGCGCCAGCAGCTCCGCAGTGGTCGCAGGCGTGTCCATGCTGGCGCTGCGCGCCGCGTAGTCGACCTGCCGGCGATTGTCCGGATCCACCAGGCTCAGATCCCAGAACTCGGTGCCCTGGTACAGGTCCGGCACGCCGGGACAGGTCATCCGCAGCAGCGCCTGCGTCAGGCTCTTCACGGCGCCGGTGGGCGCGATCTCGTCGACGAAGCTCGCCAGCGACTCGATGAACGTCGCGGAGCGCGAGGGATCGAGCGCGGCTTCGAGAAAGGCCCGGCAGCCGCGCTCGTAGTCC
The DNA here is from genome assembly GCA_964644715.1 of uncultured Salinisphaerales bacterium. GTDB lineage: Bacteria > Pseudomonadota > Gammaproteobacteria > Nevskiales > Nevskiaceae > Panacagrimonas. The sequence continues at coordinate 4,726 of CAZXXM010000102.1, read as the reverse complement.
TCGTCCGGCGCGCTCCAGCTCGAATGGCGCTTGGCTTCGCGGATCGCCTTGAGCTGCCAGGCGGACAGCCGCTCCACGTACGCGTTCAGGCCGTCGCGATCGGTGGCGCGCAGCTCCATCGGCCAGGACCCGACGATCATCTGGTACAGCAGGTATTCGTCGACCTCGTCCGGCGCCGGTCGTCCGTCCTGGTGGCACAGCGCTTCGTTGAAGCGGCGCCAGCGTCCGACGACCTCGACCCAGGCGTCGGCGGTCTCGCTGAGCACCGCCAGCCGCGCCCGCACGTCCTCGCCGCGCTTGTGATCGTGCGTCGCGGTGGCGAGCAAGGCATTCGGATAGCGCTCGCGACGGTCGACGCAGATGGCGTGGAACTCGTCGGTGGACAGCGCGAACTGCCGCGGGTCGGACCCCACCTCGTTACGCGACAGCAGCAGGCCATGGCGATAGAACGCGGTGTCCTCCACCGACTTGGCGGCCACCGGCGACGTCAGTTGCTGGAAGCGCGCGATCGCCCGCAGGCGCGCACGCCGCGCCGCAGGACGGCGGACGTCCTTCGGCGCCTCGGCGCCGAGCCAGGCGTCGATGCAGTCCAGCAGCGCGCGCTCCGGTGGACGACAGCCGCGCGCCGCCGCCTCGACCGCGCGCTGCATGATCCCTGCGTCCTCCTCGCTGCGCCCGCGGCCATCGACATAGGTGCGGTACACCGGGAAGTGCGCGAGCAGTTCGGCCAGCACGCGCCGGACCGCCGCCAGCGTCCAGTCGCGCGTCGCCGGATGCTCCAGCGCCACGACGTGCAACGCATGCGCGCAGGCGCCGAACTCGGCAGCGAACAATTCCTGCGGGATGCGGCGGCGCGCGCGTTCTTCCTCGTCGGCGAAATCGGCTCCGCCGTCCTGGCGGCTCCAGAACTGCGTGAGCCGCGCCTGTCCGCGCGCGTCGTGCAGCAGCGCACCGACCTCGTTCATGAAGCTGTAGCCCGAGGTGCCGTCGACCTGCCAGTCGCGCGCCAGGCGCTCGCCCTGCGCCAGGATCTTTTCGACCACGACGTAGGCAGCCCGGGACGGCCGCTCGCGTTTCAAGCGGGCGCGCAACTGGCGGCAGTACGCGCGAGGGTCGGCCAGTCCATCGACATGATCGATGCGCAGGCCGTCGATCAGGCCCTCGGCGTACAGCCGGAACAGCGTCGCGTGCGCGGCCTCGAACACCGCGCGGTCCTCGATGCGGATGCCGGCGAGCTCGGTGACGTCGAAGAAGCGCCGCCAGTTGATCGTGTCGGCCGCCGTGCGCCACCAGGCCAGACGATAGTGCTGGCGATCGAGCAAGCGATGCAGCAACGCCTGGCCCGCCGAAGTCGACGGGGAGAAGCGGTCCAGCGTACGCGCCACCGCATGCCGCACGGCGGCTTCGCCGGCCGCCGCCTCGGCGAGTTGCGCCGTGGCCCGCTCGAAGGCGCTGAAGCGCGCATCGCCACGTCGCTGCCCCAGGGCCTCGTCGAACGTCCCGGCGAGCGGACTGCCCGACAGCAGCAGCGCGTAGTGCGCCGGCGCGATCGGAAACACGTGATCGGCGTAGCTCACGAAGAACCGCCCGCGCGATGCGTCGAAGCGCAGCTGCAGCTCCCCTGCGGCGAGCACCTCGCCGTAGGGCTCGCCGAGGAACGGGGCGAGCACGCGCCCGCCCAGCGCGGCGTCGTCGCGGTCCCAGTCGATGTCGAAGAACGTCGCGCTGCGACTCTCGCGGCCCCACTCGAGCACATCGAGCCAGCGCGGGTTGTCGCCCTTGCCGACCGCCATGTGGTTGGGCACGACGTCGACGATCAGCCCCATGCCCTGCGCGCGCAGGTCCGCGACCAGGCGCCGCAGCGCGTCTTCTCCGCCGAGTTCGGCACTGACCTTCGCGTGATCGACCACGTCGTAGCCGTGCATCGAACCGGCGCGAGCCGTGAGGATCGGCGACACGAACAGGTGACTGATGCCGAGCTTGTGGAAGTACGGCAGGCAGGCGCGCGCGTCGTCGAAGGTATAGCCGGCGTTCAGCTGCACGCGCGCCGTCGCGCGCGGCGGGTTCTGAATGCCGA
>CAZXXM010000102.1:0-2549 GCA_964644715.1 uncultured Salinisphaerales bacterium | reverse complement strand
TAGCCGGCGTTCAGCTGCACGCGCGCCGTCGCGCGCGGCGGGTTCTGAATGCCGATAAGAGGAGGTCGATCGCGGGTCACGGACCCGGGCCAGCAAGAATGGATCCCGGCTACCGCTCGTGCTGCCTTCGAAGCGAAGAAAAAAGACGTTTGGCGCAAAGGGCGCAAAGGAAAAGAAAGGACGCGAAGAAAAGACATGAGAATGAAGGGGCGCGTCTTCGCCTGAGGTTTTCCGCATTCCTCTGCGTCCTTTCTTCACGTTTTTCTCCACGTCCCGTGGAGACTCCCTCGAGCCACCGATCACACCGACCGGCACCGAAGGTTCCGGACCGACTTCGTCAAGTCTTCGTGCAGTAGAAGGGGCCGCGCGAACGCCGCGCCGCGCGACTCGTCGGTGGCCTTCGGCGTGTGTTCAGTGGCTTCATCCCTACGACCCGAGCCGCAGCGTTCCGCTCTTTGCGAGTTCTCACCCGATTGAACAACGATTCTTGTGGTTCGTGGTCAGCGTGTGGCGCACGAAGTGATCAGTGAGCAATTCGCTGAGAGGCCGGCGGGTGCCAGTTCCAGCCATCGGCGACGGTCAGCCATCAGGCGAACCTATCGAACTGGTCCGTTATAGCGACGACTTCACCGTTTTTGTGGGATTCGCGCCGTGACCTGGATTTCGACCAGCGCTCCCGGAAGGAACAGTTCAGCGATCCCGACGGCGGTCCACGCGGGATACGGAGCGGTCATGAACCGGTCCTTGACCGCGACGAATGTCTGCACATGCGCCTGCAGACCGACGTGATAGGTGTTCATCTCCACCACGTCGGCGAAGGTGAGCCCCGCCTCGGTCAGCACGTCGCGCAGGTTCTCGAAGGCGCGGCTGAACTGTGCCGTCGGATCTTCCGGAACACTCAGGTCGGGCAGCACGCCGACCACCCCCGAGCAGCGCAGATGGTCGCCGTCGATGACGGCCGGCGCGAAGTGCAGGTTGTCGTAGAACGACTGCATCCAGGCGGGAATGACAACTTTCATCATGGCGGCTTCTCCTGGGTCAGCGCAGCTGCGGGCAGTACGGGGAACGGTAGGGTTCGCCTGGCGTCAGGGACGGATCGTTCAGTGCGCTGATGTCGTAAGGGAAGTTGCATCCCCCGGTCGGCAGGGGCCGGTAGAAGAACTGGTCGCCATGAAACCGGTAGACCAGCGTGTGGCGGTCCGGGCAGTCCGGGGTCACCGGCGCACCGCCGTGCAGGGTGCCGGAGTGAAACACCAGCGCATCACCCGGCTCCAGATCCCAGGACAGCACATCCCACGATGTCGGGCTTTTCGCGCGATCGGCCTGGATATCAGGCAGCAGCGGCCAATCGGTGTTGGCCCACAGCGGCTTGGTCGGCTGTTTTGGATCGGTGTAGGACGTGCCGTTGTATTGCGTGCCGAGGTGGGATCCTCTGAGAACCTCAAGCCCGTTCTTTTTGGGAATCTTCTCGAAACTCGTCCAGATGTTGAGCATGTGTGGCCCGTTGGCCGGCAAGTAGGAGGTGTCCTGATGCCAGGGCGATCGGCCGGCCTTGCCGCCCTTCTTGACGAACAACTCCTCGCCGAGGAACCACACGTGCTCGGTGTCCCAGAGGGACGCGACGAAGGCATCGAGTCCTAGCTCCTTGATACACGCAAGGTGCACATCGCGGTTCTCAGGATTGCCGTAGTCGTTGAAATGCTCGTCAGGCGTACCCGCATAAACCAGCGTGTGCTGCGGGCTCGGGTGGGCGATCCCGTAGTCGAAAGACTCGCGCATCCGCTGGAGACGCTCGGGCGAGAACAGGCCCCGGACAACGATGGCGCCGTCCTTCGCCAGATCCAGCTTGGCCTGCTCGGTCACTTTCACGTTAGTCATCGTCATCTTCTTTTTTCTGTTAATTGTGACTTTATGTCACATACGACATATCCTCCTCCTATTCGTGACACTCTGTCAAGATATGATTTCTACATTCCCCGCGCTCTCCGCTCGCCACTTCGCGAATGCGCACAACGACCCCTCCGCAGAAGGCCGGACAGCACACATACTGACGCTGATTCATCGCGGCATCGTCCGCCGAGATAAATGTCTGATGCGATAATGGACACTGCCGATCGAGACCCCACTGCCCAGATGCCCACTCGGACACCGCGCACCGACTCGAGCAGCGTCGCCCAAGCCGAGCGCCGCAGACCCTCACAGGAAAGATCGCTACAGCGGGTCGCCGTCGTCCTCGAGGCTGCGCGCGAGGCGCTGAGCGAAGTTGGCTACGGCCGAATGACGATGCTCGACATCGCGGCCAGGGCCAAGGTCACGCACAGCTCGATCTACCACTACTTCAAGTCCGTGGACGAGATTCTTGCGGCCTTGATGCAGAGCTGGCTGGACGAATTCAACGTGGAGGCCTACCGCCTTCTCGACGTTGCGACGACAGCGGACGAAATGATCGAAGCGTGTCTTGGCGCCTGGGCTGCTGCGTTCCGGATGTATCGCGACACCCCCATCGCGGGACCGCTCTACGCCGCCGAGCGAAACGTGCCGCAGGTCGC
>CAZXXM010000101.1:0-9612 GCA_964644715.1 uncultured Salinisphaerales bacterium | reverse complement strand
TATCGTGGTCCTGCAATACAGACGGCGTCGATCCGCTGAGACTGCGCACGTGAGATGGAGGAGCGATGAACGGCCATGCCCATAGCTGGACCACGGACCACTACGCGCCGCGTGAGCGCTACGAGGCCTGGGACCAGAAACTCAACGAGGTCTACGGGGTGTGGCACTCCGACCGCAACCCCGGCACGGCCTTCAACGCCCGCATCGAGCACCGCAAGGCCAGCGGCTTCCAGATCGTCGACTGTCGCTGTGATCCCTGCGGCGCCGTCCGCTATTCGCGTGACTCGACACGGGGCCAGGACGAAATGGTCCTCGCGCTGCAATGGGTGCTCGAAGGACGCGAGGAGTTCTGCATCGACGATCGCCGCATGCTGCTGGAGCGTGGCGACGTACTGATCTGGGATACGACCAAGCCGATGTCGTTCAAGGTGGTCGAGCCGCTGCACAAGATCTCGACGATGATCCCGCTGAGCCGCCTGCAGCACTGGATGCCCGGGAACTGGCGCGCGGTGGAAGGCAAGATCGCGGCCGGTTCGATGGGCGCGCGCCTGCTGTCCAACTACGTCGCCGCCATCCGGCCCGAGTTCCTGTCCGGCAGCCTCAACAATCCGGACGGCCTGGTCGAAGCCACGATCGGCCTGATCGTGAATGCGCTCGGCGACGACGCGCGGCAGCTACCGCCGGAATCGCTTCGGGACGCGCAGATGCAGCGCGTGAAGGCCTACATCAAGGGCCGCCTCGACGATCCCGATCTCGGCCCCACGACGATCGCCGCGGGCTGCCGCATCTCGGTGCGCTACCTGCACTGGCTGTTCGCGCCGACCGATACCACGGTGTCGAGCTACCTGATGCAGGAACGCCTGGCCCTGAGCCGCCGGGCGCTGGCGAACCTGCAGATGGCGCGGCGCACGATCGCCGACATCGCGCTGTCGTCCGGTTTCCTGAGCTCGACGCATTTCTCGCGGCGCTTCAAGGCCGAGTACGGCGAGACGCCGATGGAGTTCCGGATGCGCAGCTACGGATCGAGCGCCAGGCTTCTGGCCTGACCGGATCGCGCGGCGAGTCCGCCGGGGACCCCTGGCGTCGCCCGGATATCCCGGTCGCCCGGACCGGTCCACACTCCGCTCCATTGCGCCTCATCGCCCGAGGCGCCGGAGCCCCTGTCGATCATGTCCACGTCTTCCACTCTGCGCATCGAGCGTCGGGGCGATGTCGAGATCCTCACCCTGGATCGTCCGCAGAAGCTGAACGCGGTCGATGTCGCGATGGCCGAGGCGCTCGACGCCTATTTCCTCGGGCTCTGTTCGAGGCTCGACGTCCGCGTCGTCATCCTGCGCTCGGAAGGCAAGACCTTCTGCGCCGGGGCGGACCTGGATTCGCTGGCCTTCGCCCCGGCCGGTGACGGCCGCCCGCAGCGGCAGATCGCCTCGCAGCGCCTGTACTCGGGAATCATCCGGCACATGCGTGCCTGTCCGCAGCCGATCATCGCGCTGATCCAGGGCGCGGCTTGCGGCGCCGGCTTCTCGCTCGCGCTGGCGGCGGACGTTCGATACGCGACGCCGGAAGCCAGGATGAACGCCGCGTACCTGCGCGTGGGACTCGGCGGCTGCGACATGGGGGCCGGCTATCTGTTGCCGCGCCTGGTCGGCCTGTCGGCGGCCTCCGAGTTCCTGATGACGGGCCGGTCCATCGGTGCGCAGCGCGCGCAGGCGATCGGCCTGATCAGCGAGATCGTTGCGGAGGAAGACCTGCTGGCGGTTGGCCTGTCCCTGGCCGACGACATGCTGAAGGCCTCGCCGATGGGTCTGCGGATGACCAAGGAGACGCTCAACGCCGCGATCGACGTTCCCAGCCTCGATGCCGGGCTGATGCTCGAGGATCGCCAGCAGGTGATCCTGCTGGAGACCGCCGATCACCGCGAAGCCGTTGCCGCGTTCAAGCAGAAGCGCGCGCCGGTATACCAGGACCGCTGAGCGCGCGACGCGCCCTCCACACGACACGTCCGACGACGACCGGATACTTCAGGAGAAGAGATGACGCCCCCCGTTCCGATCGTTGCGCCCGAGCTGATCGACGCCGCGTGGATGACGCAGGCGCTTCGCGGCAGCGGCATCGACGTCAGCGTTCGCGAGCTTTCGATGCGCTCCGTCGGTACCGGGCAACTCGGCGAGACGAGGCGCTTCGATCTGCGCTACGCCGGCACGCCGCCGCCGGGCGCGCCCGTGTCGCTGGTCGGCAAGTTTCCCTCGGCGGATCCGGTCTCCGCCGAGACCGGGCGCAACCTGGGCATCTACCGAACCGAGGTGATGTTCTACCGCGAGCTGGCGCCGCGCACGCGGATCAGGACGCCGCGGGCGCTCGTCGCCGAGATCGACGAGAGCGACCGGTTCGTGTTGCTGTTCGAAGACCTGGCGCCGGCCACACAGGGCGACCAGATGCGCGGATGTTCGCTCGACGAGGCACGCCGGGTGCTGCGCGAAGGCGCCTTGCTGCACTCGGCGTTCTGGAACGATCAGGCGCTGCTGAAGCGGCCCTGGGTCCAGGTTCCGGCGGGCGCGCAGGGCTTCTACACGACCGATCTCATCGAACGCTCCTGGCATCACGTGCAGCAGCACTACGCGGATTTCCTGACGGCCGAGATGCGCGAGGTCTGCGACCGCTACGTCCGCCATCACGCGTACTGGAACCGGCCGCGCGATCTGCCGAAGTGTTTTTCGCACAACGATTTCCGTCAGGACAACATGATGTTCGGCGGCGCCGACGGCCGCGTTGCGGTGGTCGACTGGCAGACCGCGAGCTTCCTCGGTGCCGGCATGGACGTGGCGTATTTCCTGGGCGGGGCTTTCGATCGTCCGACGCGTCGGCAGCACGAGCGCGCGTTGCTCGGCGAGTACCACGAGGCCCTGATCGCGCACGGCGTTCGCGATTACCCGATCGACCGCCTGCTGCGGGATTACGCGCACTACAGCTTCGCGATCATCGCCGTCGCCCTGGCGGCGACGCTGATCGTCAAGCGCACCGAGCGCGGTGATCGCATGCTGATGCAGATGGTCATGGGCGGCGCCGCGCAGGTGCTGGACAACCACGCGCTCGACGATCTGCCGCCCTGAGCGGCCACGCCTGTTCCCGTGCGCCGCGGCGCATCGCGTTCGCGACAGCGCCGGTCCGCGCGGCAATTTCTCGCAACACGTCATCGGGAGGGTTCATGAAAGGGATCAAGGTTCGGGGCGGGCGGGTCGCCAAGGCGATTGGTGTCGCGCTGTTTGTCGCCATCTCAGGGCCGATTCACGCGGCCGACAAGGGAGCGGATGTGAAGGGCATGAGTCTTAAGCTCGGTAGCACCGAGTACGTTCACCGCTGGTCGAAGGCCGGGCAGAACGAGTTCACGCCCAAGGCCCAGGCCGACCTGTCGCGCTGGACGGACATGGTCACGCTCAACGTGCATCCCGCCGTCACCAACGGGGACCAGCTGGCTCAGGTCGCGAACACGGTGCTCGGTAACTACCAGGCCAACGGACGCATCCTGCGAACCGATTCGAAGCCGAGGACCGACGAGCAGGAGGCCGAGCATTTCGCCGCCGCACTGCTCGGCGCCGACAGCGTGCAGGAAGTGGCCTTCGCCCGCTTCGTGCTGGTCGACGGGGTCGGCGTCGTCGCCGTCCGCTCGCACCGGGTGTACGGCAGCGGCAAGGACGCCGGCGCCTCAATGGGCCAGTGGCTCGAGGCGAACGGAGAGAAGACCGAGGTCGAGCTGATGGCGTGGAAAGGCCTGCCTCGGATCGCGGATCTGGCGAAGCTGCCGCAGGCGCCCTAAGCGCGCAGGCGGCGAGGGGAAAGCGGACCGCTTCACCGGCGTGAGTCGCCGGATGGGCCCTCCGTCCATCGTCGTTCATTCTGGCGCTCAGGCAAGCGCTTGACGCAAAATGCGGCGCACGGGGAGCTCGCGTACTGCGGCGAAACGTCACGGCGCAATCGTGCGCCGCACCCTTCTGCTCGGTACCCGTCGTGACGGCTTCTTCCTCGCTCCCGAGCGGGTCGAAGCGGGCTCGCGGGGCCGAGCCTGAACCGGGTGGCCTACCAACAGGGAGCGACACTTGGGCCGCATCACAGCTGTCATCGCCGTCATCGGAACGGCTGCGTTTCTGTTCGCCTGCAGCCGTGCGGCCACGCTGCAGGAAGTCGTTTCGCCACCCGCTGCGCCCGTGCAGACGGTGCACTACCGCACCGACGTGCAGCCCATCTTCGAGCAGAAGTGTGCGGCCTGCCATTCGTGCAACGACGCGCCGTGTCAGCTCAAGCTGACGAGCTGGCAGGGCGTCGAACGCGGGGCTTCGAAGATCCCGGTGTACGACGGAACGCGCGGCAAGGACCAGCCGCCGACGCGACTGGGCATCGATGCCCTGCGAACCTCGGACTGGCGGCAGATGGGCTTCTTCTCGGCCCAGTATTCACCGCCGGACGACAAGGCCACCGCGACGCAGTCGTCGCTGCTCTACAAGATGGTGGAACTCGGCCACTCGAATCCCTGGACGCCGAACGCGAAAATCCCGGACGACATCCAGCTGGGACGGGATCGGCCCAACGAATGTCCGACCATGGACGAGTTCCGGGGCTATGCGAAGGATCGTCCGCTACAGGGGATGCCGCTGGCCGTCGCGGGCCTGACCGACCAGGAGTTCCAGACGCTGAAGACCTGGACCGAGGAAGGCAGCGTCGTCGAGCCCTCGCTGCTCATGCCCTCGGCCGCGGAATCGAAGGCCGTTCGGCAATGGGAGGAGTACCTGAACCGTCCGGGGATGCGCGAGCAGCTGGTGGCGCGCTACCTGTTCGAGCACCTGTTTCTCGCGCACATCCACTTTTCCGAAGAAAGCAGCCCGCATTTCTTCGAACTCGTGCGCTCGCGTACGCCCTCGGGACAGGACCTGGTTCCGGTGTCCACGGCCACGCCGAACGGCGATGCCGGCGGGCCGGTGTTCTATCGCTTCCGGCTGATCACCGACACGATCGTCGAGAAGACACACATCACCTACGCGCTCGGCGACCAGAAGCGCCGTCGATTCGACGAGCTGTTCTTCGGCACGCCCTGGAGCGTCGACAGCTTGCCGGGCTACGCCGACGGCGATCGCGCCAACGCCTTCGCGACGTTCGCCGCGATTCCGGCCAAGGCGCGCTATCAGTTCATGCTCGACAACGCCGAGTACTTCGTCCGCACCTTCATCCGTGGCCCGGTCTGCGCCGGGCAGATCGCCACCGACGTCATCCGCGATCAATTCTGGGTGAGCTTCGAGAATCCGGACACCGAGCGTTACGTCAACGACGCCGAGTATCGGCAGAAGGCCACGCCGCTGATCGGCGTTCCGGGCCAGGACTCGGACCTCATCGGCACGGTCGAGCAATGGGAGCACTATCGCGACCAGCGAAATCATTACATCGCGTTGAGGCAGGCCGAGTACGCGCGCGACCAGCCGTCGGGTCCCACGCTCGACGATCTATGGGACGGCGACGGCAGCAATCGCGACGCCCTGTTGACGATCTTCCGGCATCACGACAACGCTGCGGTTCGCCACGGCCTGATCGGTACGCTCCCCGAGACGCTGTGGGTCATGGACTATCCCTTGCTGGAGCGCAGCTACTACCAGCTCGTCGTCAACTTCAATGTCTTCGGCAGTGTTTCCCACCAGCTGCAGACCCGTCTGTACTTCGACTTGATCCGCAACGAGGGCGAATACAACTTCCTGCGCTTCCTTCCCGGCCCTGCGCGCGAAAAGCTGCGCAAGAGCTGGTACCGCGGCGGGGGCAAGGTGAAGCTGTTCGCGACCTATGCCGAAGCGGACGACAAGGTGCCGACGCGCATCGTCTATCGAACGAAGGACCCGAAAGCGGAGTTCGCGGAGCAGCTCTTCGAGCGCATGAAGAAGGTCATGGGGCCCGAAGACGTGCTCAACCGGTGCCCGAAGGGACCCTCGGGGACCTGCAGCGACGAGGCCCCCGGTCGCCAGGCGCGGGACGAACTTCGCAGGCTCGCGGGCAGGACGGGCAGCGAGCTGCCGGTCATCCCGCTGTTACCGGAACTCGTCTACCTGCGCGTGACCGCGCCCGGAAAAGACACGGTGCTCTACGCGCTGGTGCATAACCGCGCCCACAAGAACGTGGCGTTCCTGCTGGGTGAGGACCGGCGACTCGAACCCGAACGCGACACGGTCACCGTCGTGCAGGGGATGATCGGCAGTTATCCGAATTTCATCTTCGACCTTCCGCAAGCCGAAGTCGGCGCGTTCGTGGACGCCTTGTCGTCGGTGAAGACGCCGGCCGACTTCGAAGGCGTCGTCGAGCGTTGGGGCGTTCGCCGGACGCGCCCCGATTTCTGGACCGTGTTCCACGACATGACGCGCTATCTCGAAAGGACGGATCCGATCGAGGCGGGGCTGTTCGATATGAATCGATACTTGAACTTGTAATTCTGATGGGCTGTCGGGCGAGACGAGCCTGCTGACGGCAGGCGACTGAGTGGCGCGCTCACCTGTTATCGGCGAGGCATTCTCAGGCGCCAAGCGTCGTTCAGATGGAAACCCCTCGATCCCCGGCTTCGGAACTGAACTTCCTTGATGCTGCCTTGCGCAATCGGAGGGACCGGAACAGGCGCTTGGCGGGTTTCGCTGCGCTTGCTTTGCCGCGAGATCACTCCAAAACCATGAAAGCAGGTATGGCCCGCTGTCGCGGGAAAGCCGAAAGATCCCCTACGCGAACGCCGCCCTGACCGATCCCAGCCCCGAAACCTGCGCCTCGAACACATCGCCGGATCGAGCGGCGACCATCGGCCCCAAGGCGCCGGACAGAATCACGTCGCCGGCCTTCAGCGGCCGTCCGACTTCCGTCATCTTGCGCGCCAGCCACAGGGTCGCGTTCAGCGGATGGCCGAGGCAGGCGTGCCCGGCGCCGGTGGAGATCACCTCGCCGTCGGCGCGCAGCATCTGCATCCGGCAGTCGCGAAGGTCGAGGCCGTTCAGCGCGAACGGCGTGTTGCCGAGCACGAACATGCCGCTCGATGCGTTGTCGGCGACGGTGTCGACCAGCCGGATGTCCCAATTGGCGATGCGGCTGCCGACGATCTCGATGGCGACGACGGCATAGGCGATCGCACGGATCACGTCGGCCATCGTCGGCTGCTCGACCGACAGGTCGCGTTCGAGCACGAAGGCGATCTCGGCTTCGACCTTGGGCTGCAGCACGGCCGTCAGCGGAACCGGATCGCCGTCGCAGGCGGCCATGTCGGCGAACAACATGCCGAAGTCCGGCTGGTCGACGCCGAGCTGCTTCTGCACCGCCTGCGAGGTGAGCCCGATCTTGCGCCCGACGAGGCGCCGCCCGGCGGATAGCCAGTGGCGCGTGTTGATCTCCTGGATGGCATAGGCGGCCTCGACGTCGCCGGGATCCAGCAGATCGCGGATCGGCGCGCAGGGAGTCCCGGTGCGATAGGCCTCGCGCAGCGACAGCGCGGTGAGCGTGGCGGTGCTGGGAGCAGGGGATTTCTCACCCTGGGATTTGCGATTCGTCACGTTCGGCACGTCAGAGCGGCCGGCCGGCGAAGAAAGCGCGCGCGACGCGGTTGAACTCTTCCGGGTCTTCGTATTGCGGCCAGTGCGCGCCGTCGGCCTTCATCACGTACAGGCTGCCTCTGGGAATGCGCTTGACCGCGGCCTGCGCGCATTCGAGATCGTGGATCGGGTTGTCGCGCGTCCACAGCAGCATGGTTTCGTGGCGGATCTGTTCCAGCGGCAGCAGGAATTCGTCGTGGCGCGCAAGCATGCGATTGACCATCGGCGTGACCTCGCGGCCTCCGGCCATCAGGTAGAACTTCAAGCGCAGGTTCACCAGTTCGTCGGTGACCAGGTGCTGGTTATTCGGATGGATCAGCCAGGCGATGCGGTGCTTGACGCTGTCGAACGTCGGCGCCAGGCCCGCCGCCTTCTTCGAGCGCTCCATCAGGTCGAGCATGTCGGCCCGGCCCTTGTCACTGACGATCGGGATGCCGGCGCCGGTGTTCAGCATCAGCCGGTCGACGCGCTCGGGATAGATCACTGCGAAGAAACCGGACACCCAGCCGCCGAGCGATTCGCCGGACAAGTGCGCCTTCTTCAATTCCAGCGCGTCCATCAACTCCGCGACCTGATCGGCCAGCACCGGCGGCGTGTACTCCATCGCTTTTCGATTCGACATCGCGTGGCCCACGTAGTCGAACGCGATGCAGCGGAACTCGTCCGATAGCGGCACCAGGTTCTTGCAGTAGGCCTCCAGGTGTCCGCCGATGCCGTGCTGGAACAGGATCGCCGGTGCGTCCCGGGGCCCGGCTTCCGCAACGCGGATGCGGCCGAAGGTCGGCGTGTCCACGTAACGGATCTGGGTGCCCACCATGTCGATCCACAAACTCATCACTTGTCTCCGTTCAGATTCTTCAGGTGGCCGGCGAGGATCAGCTTCCACTCGTCGAGCAACTCGCGGAACAGCTTGTCGTCGCGCTGCCACAGCGCGCGCACCGAGAATCCGCGGACGATGCTGATCGTCAGCCACAGGATCTTCTCGGCCTTGGGTCTGGGAATGCCCTGTTCGCACAGGACCTCGAGCCAGGCTGCCTCGACGCCGAGGCGGCTGCCGCGCGTGTAGGCGTAGATCTTCTCGCGCAGGCCGCGGTCCTTGCTGCCCGCGAGCACCAGATCCAGGATCGTCGCGAAGTCGGGGCCCAAAAAGAAATCCATGCAGTCCTGAATGATCGCCTCGATGACGTCGCCGCCGGACCGCGCGGCCTGCGCACGCGCTTCGCCGCGGCCCAGGCCATCGCGCAGCAGGTACTCGGCGGTGGCGAGCACCAGGCTGTCCTTGGTCGGGAAGTGGTACTGCTGTGCCCCGCGCGACACCTTGGCTACGCGCGCCACCTCGTCGGTGCGAAGGCCGGCGTAGCCCTTGCGGCGCAGCACGGTGGCCGCGGCTTCGAGCACGCGACCGCGCATCTCGTCGGAGCGTTCGGCCTGCGTGCGGCGCTTCGGCGTGCGCAGCTTGGTGACGGCGCGCCGCACCGGGCCCGGGCCCGCGCCGCCGAGGCCGGTCTCAGAGTTCGACATGGATCAGTCCTTCGACCAGCCTGACCGGGTAGGTACGCAGCGGCTCGCTGCAGGGCGAGGCCGTGGCCGCGCCGGACGCGATGTCGAAGCCGCAGAAATGCCAGCCGCAGATCACGTTGCTGCCCTCGATCATCCCCTCGTCGGACAGCGAGGCGTTCTCGTGGGTGCAGGTGTCGTCGGTGACGTAGTACGCGCCGTTGAGGTTGTAGAGCGCCACGCGCGTGCCGTCGGGCAAGGTCGCGTTTTTCATCTCGCCTTCGAAGAGGTCGGCGGCGGGGATCAGGGGGTGCAGGGTGGTCATCGTTTAGAGCATCGTGGTGCCGCCGTTGACGCTGATGACCTGTCCGGTCACGAAGGCGGCTTCGGTTGTGGCGAGGTAGGTGACCATCGACGCGATCTCGTGCATCTCGCCGGGGCGTCCCATCGGAACGACGTCGATGACCTTGCGCACGAGTTCGGGATTCACGGCCGCCACTTCGGCGAGCTGCGGCGTGTT
>CAZXXM010000100.1:0-9655 GCA_964644715.1 uncultured Salinisphaerales bacterium | reverse complement strand
GCAGCCTCAGGCGCTGCAGGTGCGGCACCGCATCAAGCGCATGGGCCAGGTCCGCGAGTTTGCTGTCGGAGAGGTTTAGTGGATCACCGCCGCTCAGTATCACCTCGCGGATCGAAGGGTCGCCGCCCAGGTACTCGAGTGCCGGGCGCCAGGCATTGGCGGCCGCATGCGAGTCGGCATAGGGGAAATGGCGCCGGAAGCAGTAGCGGCAGTGGATGGCGCAGGCCCCCGTCGTGATCAGCAGTGCCCGTCCCTCGTACTTGTGCAGAACGCCGGGTACCGCCTCCGCCGCACCGTCTCCGACCGGGTCGCTGACGAAGCCCGGCACCAGAAGCGTCTCGTCGACGTTCGGCAGGATCTGGCGCAGCAGCGGGTCGGATGGGTCACCGTGGCGCATCCTCGCGACATAGCCGCGTGGAACGCGCAGCGGGAATGACCGGGCGGCCTGCGCCATGCCGGGGAGGTCGTCCTCCGACAGCCCGAGGTCCCCGAGCAGCGTGCCGATGTCGGTGTAGGCCCCGGCCAGCAGACGCTGCCAGCGGGCCGTTGCGGCGGGCTGAACTTGCATGGAGGCTTGCGGTATCATGACGCCCTTTTTGGCGCACCCCCGCCTGGCGGGACCCTACAAACGGAAATCATCATCATGGCTGTCTACAGCACCAACGAATTCAAGGGCGGACTCAAGCTTCTGATCGACGGAGACCCGTATACCGTCCTGGAGAACGAGTACGTCAAGCCCGGCAAGGGCCAGGCATTTAACCGCGTCCGGCTACGCAATCTCAAGACCGGTCGGGTCCTCGAGCGCACGTTCAAGTCCGGCGACACCTGTGAAGGCGCCGATGTCGTCGACCTCGAACTCCAGTACCTCTACAACGACGGCGAGTTCTGGCACTTCATGAACCCGGCCACGTTCGAGCAGATCCAGGCCAGCCGCACGGCCTGCGAGGACGCCGCCAAGTGGATCAAGGGCGAAGAGACCTGCAAGATCCTGTTCTTCAACGGGCTGCCGTTGTCGGTCACGCCGCCGAACTTCGCGATCCTGGTCATCACCGAGACCGACCCTGGCCTGCGTGGCGACACCAGCGGCGGTGGCGGCAAGCCGGCGACGCTGGAGACCGGCGCCGTGGTGCGCGTGCCCCTGTTCGTGCAGCAGGGCGAACTGGTCAAGGTCGACACCCGCACCGGCGAATACCTGAGCCGCGCCGGCAAGTAATGCCGGGAACCGGGAACCGGGAATCGGACGTCGGCGATACCACCTGGCGGCCGAGCGCGAGTCTCGAAACGATCAAGGCGCGGACGGAACTCTACGGTTCCGTCCGCGCTTTTTTTTCGCGTCGCGGCGTGCTCGAAGTCGACACGCCGGTGATGTCGGCGCATGCGACGGTCGATCGCCACATCGAATCCTTCGCCGTCCCGGGCGGCGGCTGGCTGCAGACCTCGCCCGAGTTCGCGATGAAGCGACTGCTCTGCGCGGGCAGCGGGCCGATCTTCCAGATCGCGCCCGCGTTCCGGCGCGAGGAACGCGGCCGTCATCACAACCCCGAGTTCCGCTTGCTCGAGTGGTATCGCCCGGAGTGGGATCACCACCTGTTGATGGAAGAGGTCGAGGAGCTGTTCCACGCGCTCGGCATCGGCTGCGGCAGCGTGTTTCGGCGTTACAGCTATCGCGAGGCCTTTCTGCTGCACGCCGGCCTGGATCCGTTCACCGAGCCCGTGTCCGCCTTGCGCGAACGTGCGATGGCCGGCGCGGTGCCGGTGATCGGACTCGGCGACGGCGAGCAGGATCGCGATGCCTGGCTCGATCTCTGGATGTCGTATCGCGTCGGGCCGAAGCTGGGCCTCGGCGCACCGGTGTTCCTGCACGACTTTCCGGCCAGCCAGGCTGCGCTTTCGCGCGTGCGTCACGACGACCCGCCGGTCGCGGAGCGTTTCGAGCTTTTCTGGAAGGGCCTGGAACTGGCCAACGGATTCCACGAACTGTCGAACGCCGACGAGCAACGCCGCCGGTTCGAGAGCGACCAGGCCTGGCGCGATGCGCAGCAGCGCGTCGTTCCGCCGATGGACGTTCACCTGCTGTCCGCACTGCAGGCCGGCCTGCCCGATTGCGCCGGCGTCGCACTGGGCCTGGACCGCCTGTTGATGCTGCGCCTGGGTCTGCCCGAACTGGCGGCAGCGATCAGCTTCGACGCGCAGCGCGCCTGAGCGGAATCGGCTCCCGCGGACCGACGCGGACACCGCGGGTCGCCTTCGGCGAATCGTCACGGAAATGTCAGCGGTCGGAAATATTGGGGCTCTAGCGTTCCCGGGCTCACCCAGCCCACACGCAAGGACCGACATGAGCCCGCAGAACCCCAACGAGATCCAGCCGACCGACGATTCGACCTTCGAGTCGGTTCTCGAAAGGCGATATGCCCGAAGAGATGTCCTGAAAGGTGGATTCGGAGCCGCCATCGCGACGATGTTCGGTGGCGCGGCGCTGATCGGTTGCAGCGACAGCAACGATAACGACGACGACGGTCCCAGTACTCCGGCCGGGCCGACCTTGGCCTTCACCGCGGTGGCGAAGAGCCTGCTCGACCAGGTCACCGTGCCGGCCGGCTACACCGCGAGCCTGCTCTACTCGCTGGGCGATCCGATCAACAACACCGTGCCGAACTGGGCCGGTGACGGCAGCGAAACGGGTGCTTCCTACGCCTCGCGCGCCGGCGATCATCACGACGGCATGCACTACTTCGGTCTGAGCGGAACCGGAACGCCGAGCACGAGCGCCAGCGAGCGCGGCATCCTGGTGATGAACCACGAAGCGCCGAATCCGTTCAACACCGCCACCGGCGCCAACAACCTCTACGTCCACGCCAACGGCGCGACGACCGCCGTCGTCGGTGGCATCGCCACGAGGACCGTGCCGGACGAATGCGTCAAGGAGATCAACCATCACGGCGTCTCGGTGATCGAGGTCAACAAGACCGGCGCCAACTGGTCGGTGAACCGCAACTCGACGTTCAATCGTCGCGTCACAGCCGCCACGCTGATGGAGATTTCAGGCCCGCTGCGCGGCAACGCGGCGATGATCACGAAGTTCTCGCCGACCGGCACGCAGACGCAGGGTACGGTCAACAACTGCGCCAACGGCTACACCCCCTGGGGAACCTACCTCACCTGCGAGGAGAACTGGGTCGGCTACTTCGCGCGTGCGGCGGGCGACAACGCGCTGCGTACGCGCACCGGTGAGGTGGCCTCGCTCAACCGTTACGGCAGTCCGGAAAACGCACGTTCGCGGCTCAATTGGGAAACCGCGGGACCGGGAGACGAGTTCCAGCGCTGGGACACGTCGGTCAAGGGCGCGACGGCGGCAGACGACTTCCGCAACGTCATCAACCAGTTCGGATTCGTCGTCGAAATCGATCCGTACAACCCGGCCGCCGTGCCGCGAAAGCGCACCGCGCTCGGCCGTTTCGCGCACGAAGGCTGCTGGCCCGGGCCGGTCGTCGCCGGGCGCCCGGTCGTGTTCTACATGGGCGACGACAACCGCGGCGACTACATCTACAAGTTCGTCTCGACCGCGCTGTGGGACGCAGCGGACGGCACGGCCGCGCAGACGCTGGGCACCGATCGCATGGCGATCGGCAGCAAGTACATGGACGCCGGCACGCTGTACGTCGCGCGCTTCAATGCGGACGGCAGCGGCACCTGGCTGCCGCTGGCGGGCGTGGCGGGGGCGCTCGATACGCGCATCGCGGCGGATACCGCGGGTGGTACGCGCATGGATCGTCCGGAGTGGGGTGCGGTGAATCCGCAGACCGGCGAGGTCTACATCACGCTCACCAACAACAATGCCGCAGGCCGCCTGGCCACCGGCACGCCGACCGGCAACGCCGCGCTTTCGGATCCTGCGAATCCTCGCGTCTACAACGATCCGAAGGGCGCGAACGCCCAGCGCGGCAACCCCAACGGCCACATCATCCGTTGGCGCGAGACCGGCGACCTGGCAGCGGCCACGACGTTCCAGTGGGATCTGTATCTGTTCGGCGCTCGGGCCAGTTCGTCCGATCCCAACGTCAACATCTCGGGACTGGTCAACGACAACGACTTCTCCAGCCCCGATGGCCTCTGGTTCGCGCGGCCGGGCAACGCCGCCACCGGCCTGCTGTGGATCCAGACCGACGACGGCGCGTACACCGACGTGACCAACTGCATGATGCTGGCCGCGGTTCCTGGAACCGTGGGCGACGGTTCTACGAAGACGGTCACCGGCACCGCTGCGGGCGGCGAAACGCGCGTCGTCACGACCAAAGTCGGCAAGGCGGCGACGACGAGCAACCTTCGCCGCTTCCTCGTCGGCTGCAAGGAGTGCGAGATCACTGGCATCGACTCCACCCCGGACGGCAAGACCCTGTTCGTCAACATCCAGCACCCGGGCGAGGAGAAGCAGGCGACGTTCAACGATCCTGCGACCTTCGGCAGCCACTGGCCGGGCAACCAGTTCCTGAGCAGCCCGAACGCCAGGCCGCGTTCGTCGACGATCGTCATCACCAAGAACGATGGTGGCGTGATCGGGATCTGAACAAGCGGAGAAGCCCGGACGACCGGCTTCCATCGATGCGTAACGGCGCCGCCTTCGGGCGGCGTTTTTTTGCGACCCGCAGCCCGGACGTAGTCCGGGGTTACACCTTCAAAACGGAGTAACCCGGCCTCTTTCGCTTCGCGAAATTCAACGTCCGGGCGACATCGACGATCACGCCGGCTCCAAGACGTCGAACGCGAATCTCAGGATCAGCAGGCCGACCACGAACAGGAACAGCAGGCGCACGAAGCCGCTGCCACGGCGGATGGCGAGACGCGAGCCAAACAGGCCACCTGCGAGATTGCAGGCGGCCATCGGCAGGGCCAGCGCCGGTATCACGTGGCCGCGTGGCACGAAGTAGGCGATGGCGGCGAGATTGGTCACCGCATTGACGATCTTCGCGGCGGCGGATGCGTGCAGGAACGAAAATCCGAACAGCGCGACGAACGCGAGCACCAGGAAGCTGCCGGTGCCCGGTCCGAAGAACCCGTCATAGAAGCCGATCGTGGCGCCGGTGAGCAAGCCCGCGCAGACCTGCGCGTGGCGACCGAGCCGCGGCGCGTGCAGGGCCCCGAAGTCCTTGCGCCACAGCGTGTACGCCAGCACTGCCACCAGCACCACCAGGATCAGCGGGCGCAGCGCGTCAGGGTGGAGGTGACTGACGGTGGCCGCGCCGGCGTATCCGAACAGCAGCGCCGTCAGCGTGGTCGGCAGGATCGCCCGCCACGGCAGCTGGACGTGGCGCGAGTACTGCCACACCGCGGCGGACGTGCCGAAGATCGACACGCACTTGTTGGTGCCCAGCAAGGTCGCAATGGCGGTATCGGGCATCAGGATCAGCAAGGCGGGCACCTGGATCAGGCCGCCGCCGCCGACGACCGCGTCGAGAAAGCCGGCGAGAAAAGCGAAGCCGCACAGCGCGACGATCAGCCACGTGGGTTCGATGTTCATCACCGGTAGAATTCGTGCCGCATGAACAATTACTCACCCCGTCTGTCGCGCCTGATCGAGGCGCTGCGCAAGCTGCCCGGCGTCGGGCCGAAGTCCGCGCAGCGCATGGCCTTTCATCTGCTGGATCGCGACCGAGCCGCTGCCGAGAAGCTGGCCTCGGCACTCGGCGACGCCCTCCAGGGTATCGGGCGCTGCAAGACCTGCCGAATGTTCTGCGAGGACGAGGCCTGCCGCTACTGCACACCGGCCCGCCGTGCGGGTGGGCAGCTCTGCGTCGTCGAGACGCCGGCCGACCTGATGGCGCTGGAGGCGGGCACCTCGTATCGCGGACGCTACTTCGTGCTGATGGGGCGGCTGTCGCCGCTCGACGGTATCGGGCCTGCAGAGCTGGGGCTCTCGGTGCTGCAGGACGTCCTGCACGGCGGTGACGTGGAAGAGATGATCGTGGCCACCAATCCCACGGTCGAAGGCGAGGCCACCGCGTACTATCTGGCGGAGATGGCCAAGGCCGCGAACGTGAAGGTATCGCGCATCGCGCACGGCGTGCCGATGGGCGGCGAACTCGAATACGTGGACGGCGGCACGCTGACGCATGCGCTGTCGGGGCGCACGCCCGCCTGAAGGCGCGCGCGATGGATCGAATCGGACGGCGCGACGTGATGAAGCAGCAGAGTCGGTGGCGGCTCGTCGCGATGCTGGTGTTCGGCCTGCTGTGGGGCTTCCCGGCCTCGGCCCAGAAGGGCGAGCCGCTGAGCAAGCCGTACGCGATCCTCGTGTACGCGGACTGGTGCTACAACTGCAAGCAGATCATTCCGCGTCTGGACCTGCTGATGCCCCGGTACGCGGGTCGCATCGAGTTCGAGCGTTTCGACGTGACCAACGACGAGCGCAAGGTTCACTCGCGCCAGCGCGCCAAGGATCTCGGTGTGGGGCCGATCTACTTCGCGAACAAGGGAACCGGACTGCTGCTGCTGATCGATCGCCAGCGCGAGAAGGTCGGCGAGTTGCGTCACACCGCGAGCGACGAGCAGATGATCGCGGCGCTGGATGCACTCGCCGCCGGCAAGCCGATCCCGTAACCGTAACCGGACGAAATCCGGGGTGCCCCTCCAACACGAAGCGCAACGCCCGGACTTCGTCCGGGCTACGGGGTGACGAGCGCATCGATCTTCGCGGCGCAGATGAAGTCGTTCTCGGTGAGCCCGTTCGCCGCATGCGTCCAGTATTCGACGGTGCAGCTCTTGTAGCCGAACGCGATGTCCGGATGGTGATCCTCGCGATGCGCGATGTAGGCCACGGCGTTCACGAAGGCCGTCGTGTGGTAGTAGTTCTTGAACTCGAACACGGCGCGCAGCGCCTTGCCCTCGTTGACGAGTTCCCAGCGCGCGTTCACCTGCCGCCTCAAGTCGGCCGCCGCCGCTGCGTCCAGCGGCGGCACGCCGCCCTCGCAGGGAACGCAGCGGCGATCGTTCAGCGCCTCGCCCGTCATGACGCGGGTCCTCCGCCGGGGCCGATCGTGGACTCGGCGGGCTTGGCGGCAGGCACGACGACCACGGCCGGCTTCTTGCGCCACAGGCCACCAGCGGAATATTGCTCCCACCCCCAGCGCAGCCAGTTCAGCAGGCTGTTGGCGAGCCACAGCGCCCACAGCAGCATCAGGCCGCGGTAGAACCAGATCGAGATCGATAGCACCCAGGCGCTGGGCAGCGCCGTGTCGAAGCGATCCTGGTACCAGCGCAGGTCCTGCGCGCTCGATCCATTGCCGGCGATCTGCATGTCCGGCGTGCCGAGCAGTCCCTGCGCAACGGCGCCGGCCAGGGTCGACAGCGCGATCACGGTCCAGATGGCGAGCACGACCTGCATGAAGTTGAAGCGGCCCGCGCTCCAGCTCTCGGGCACGCGCGGACGCAGCGCCAGCGCGAACAGCCAGCCGGCCACCACCGCGGCGCCCACGATCGGAATCTGCGACAGGCCGATCATCAGCAGCGCCCACTGCAGACCCTTGAGCGGCGTCAGACCGACCTTGCCGAGCGCGACCGCCACCACCAGCATCACCGCGAGCACGCCCCAGAACAGCACCGCGGGGCCGAGCGCCGGCCCGCCGACGAGCAGCACCCACTGGTCACCCGGCAGCTGCACGTTGACGCGCGCATTGACGCCGGGCGTTCCCGGTTCGAGCGCGGGGGTGGAGGTCCAGGCCTCGAGGCCTTCGTCCGCGCGCAGGTTGAGCGAGATCGCCTGCGTGCCCGGACGCAGCGGCAGGATCACGCGTTCGCCCTCGAGTCGCGCCGGTTGCGGCTGGCCGTCGATCTGCAGCCCCTGCAGGCTCAGCCCGGTCGGCAGCTTGAGGACGTGCTGCCCGCCCTGGCTCGCGCGCATCGACAGCGCCAGCGTGTAGTCCGTGGCGCGTGCGCCCGGCTGCACCGTGAGCTCGGCGGAGTCCAGCGTCATCACCTGTCCTTGCACCGCGGCCGGACGCACGACGTGCGCGGCGACCTTCTCGCCCGGCCAGGGCCGGAACGTCGCGAGCCGCCAGTCGCCTTCCTGGTTGCTGACGGCCGCCAGCCCGGCGAAGTCGACATGCCACAAGGGGCTCACGTCGAAGCGCCAGGTCTCGACCAGGTCGGTCGCGTCGCTGGCCTGCAATTCGAGGTCGGGGACGATCGCGAGCCGGGACGACCACGACACCTGCGTCTGCCCCGGCGCGAAGCTCGCCTGGATCTTGCCGCCGACGACGCGCACCGATTCGCCGGTGACGGTTTCGCCGGGCAGCGCCGGCAGGCTGACGATCGACGCGCCCTGCGCGTTGCCGAAGCGCGACAGCGTCGACTCCGCGCCCCAGACCAGGCCGAGCTGCAGGGTGCGCGTCAGCCGCAGCAGCGGGGGCAGCTGCTGCGTTCCGCCGTCGGCGGGGGCTGCGCCCGAGGTCTCCTCCTCGCGACGTTCGCGGATCAGGTCGATCACGCTGCCCGGCCGTCCCTGCGCGTCGATGCCGGTCACCAGCCAGCCGGGCGCATCGACGCTTGCCTGCTTGGGAGCGGGCGAGGTCGGCAGCTGCAGCTGGCCGAAGCCGGCGAGATCGCCGCTGACGACCACCGAGTGACGGCCTTGCGGAACGCGCAGCCACAGCATGCCGGCGCCGTCGCGCATCAAGTCGGCGTTGCGCTCGTCGAGCAGCACCGACTGCGGCTGCCACACGCGGCTCTGGCCGGGCGCGAGCTGCGGCACCGGCAGCGGCAGCGCCGTGTCGACGGCAGCCTCGGCGACCAGGCGCACGATCAGCCGCTCGCCGTTGGCGACGCTGACCTGCAGCCGCGACCAGCTCGCGCAGTGCGGCAGGCAGTCGGGCGGCGCGGTGAGTCGCGCGCGCAGTTCGTCGAGTAAGGATTGTGCCGGCGGCGGCGGCGGCATCATCGGACTCGGTGCGGCGTTGTCCTGCGCGGGCGCCGGCATCGGCGTCAGAAGCGCGGCGGCCGCGGTGGCCAATGCGAACAGCATTGCCGCGCCCGCCGCAGGGCGGCCCGGCAGCCGGGGCAGGCGCGGCTTGATCTGCAGCCAGCGCAGCGCCAGCACGGCGATCAGCGCGATCGACAGCCAGCCGAACGTGCGCGTCAGCCACGGCGGCATCAGCCACAGGCGGAAGGTCTGGTCGACGGTCACCGGTCCGGACCAGCTCAGGGTCGCCTGGCGCCAGGTCCATCCCGGCAGGCCGGGCCCGGTCTGCGTCAGCACGTTCGGATCGAGTTTCTGGATCGAGGCCTGCGACACGTTGTAGACGGCCTTGGCGGACTTGGACATCAGCGCCTTGCCGGCCGCGCGCGCGGAGTACTCGGGCTCGGGTGGCGGCGGCGGCGGAGAAGCCTCCTCCATCATCGGTGCCGCTGCCGGCATGGCCTGATCCGCCATGGCGTACTGCTCCGCGGCCTCCTGGTTCGCCATGCCGCCCATCATTCCGACGTTGTTGTAGGCGTCGTAGCTCGCGAAGCCGTACTCGTTCTCGAGCTGCGGATACAGGCTGATGCGCGCCTGCTGCACGGCGAACGGCAGCGCGATCAGCGCCAGAATGCCGGCGGCGATCCACTGGTAGCCGAACAGCAGCTTGCGCAGGCGGCCGGTCCCGTCGAACGACGCGGGCAGGGC
>CAZXXM010000099.1:1299-9668 GCA_964644715.1 uncultured Salinisphaerales bacterium | reverse complement strand
AGAACTTCGACTTCTTCAGCGACGCGCCGGTGCAGAGCGCCGAGGTGATCGAGCTGCCGCCGGAGAAATCCCGCTGGCTCACGATCGGTGGCCCGATCGCGCTGCTCGCCCTGTTCTTCGGAATGCTGGTGCAGATCTGGTGGCTGGTGCCGTTCGACTCGCACAGCATCGATCTGAACCTGCGGAACCTGCCGCCTGCGGCCAAGCGCGGCATCGCGATGGCGGTCGGCATGTTCGGCGTCGCGTTCTGCTTCGGCGCCGCCGAGATCTGGTACCAGCTGCGCATCCACGGTTCCGCCGAGGCCTATTTCGCGCAGATGTCGCTGGGCAAGCTGATCGCGTTCACGCATGCGCACCTGTTCGGTTTCACGACGAGCTTCTTCATCGTCGGCATTCCGTTCTCGCTGCAGTTCAACCAGATCAAGACCTACCAGTGGGTCTTCCCGGCAGGCCTCGCCGCCTCGCTGACCGACGTGATGTCGTGGTGGGGCATCAAGTTCGTGTCGCCGAATTTCGAGTGGGTGTCGATGTTCTGCGGGATCGTCTTTTCGTCGACCTACCTGTGGATGCTGATCGGCCTGCTGCGCGTGCTGCTGTTCCCGGACGTGATCTGGGCTTCGGACAAGGATCGGGCCGAACGCATCGCGGCGCGCAAGGCGCTGAAGCATCGCGAAGGCGACTACTGACGTAGCCCGGACGAAGTCCGGGGGGGTTGCGCTCGATTTGCGGGGAGAACCCCGGACTTCGTCCCGGCTACGGCGAGGATTAGAGGCTCGCGTTGCTCGAGCAGTCCGTCGGCTCGACCGCGTAATGCCCCGCGTACAGCCGCTCCACGTCTCGCGCATGCGCCTTGGCGATCTCGCAGCGCCGCAGTTTCTGCGTCGGCGTCAGCGTGCCGTTGTGGGTCGTCCAGTGTTCGAACACCAGCGCGACCTTGACGATCCAGTGATTGCGCGGCGCGTTCTGCAGGATTTCCTGGCAGCGCTGCAGCAGCACGCTCTCGATGGCGTCGCGCGCGGCAGCCGAGTCGTCGCCATCGTTGAGGCCGATCTCGGCCCGCAGCATCGCCAGCGGCCCAGGCTGCGGCACGATCAGCGCGGTCAGAAACGGACGCGCCTCGCCGACGACCATCACCTGCTCGACCAGCGGCAACTCGCGCAGGCGGCTCTCGATGTCCGCCGGTGAGGCCTTCTCGCCGGTCGCCGTGACGACCAGTTCCTTGAAGCGGCCCACGAGATAGATGCGATCGGTGTCGAGGCGGCTGACCTTGTCACCGGTGCGCAGCCAGCCGGAGGCATCGAGCACCTGCTGTGTACCCGCCTCGTCCTTCCAGTAGCCGAGCATCGTGGACGGGCCGCGCACGCACAGCTCGCCGCTGGCCTCGATGCGCGTCTCGACGCCTTGCAGCGGCGTGCCGACGCTGGCGGGATCGATGTCACCGACACGATTCACGCTGACCACCGGGCCGGCTTCGGTCAGCCCGTAGCCCTGCAGCAGCGGAATGCCGAGGGCGCTGAACACGCGGCCGATCTGCGGCGACAACGCGGCGCCGCCGGAAATCGCCAGGCGCACACGGCCACCGAGGCGCGCACGCAGCGCGTCACCGGCGCGGCGCGCCAGCACCGTCGGCAGCAGCCGCGCCTTGATGCGATTCGCGTCCTTGCGGCTCGCGGCCCAACCGGCCTCGACCGCGATACGAAACAAGGTCCGGCGCGTCGCCGAGCCGAGTTCCAGCTCGTGCATCACCACGCCGTGGATACGCTCGAACAGCCGCGGAGGTCCGATCAGGACCGTCGGACGCTGCGACGCGAGATCCTCGGCGCCGGACCCGGTACCGCGACCGAAGACGAGGCTCGCGCCAGCGACGACGCCGGCGTAGACCCAGGCGACGCGTCCGAACAAGTGCGCGAGCGGAAGATTCGAGAACAGCAGATCGTCGGCGCGGTACTGCACCGCGTCCTGCACGGCGAAGGCATTGGCGATCAGCGCCTCGTGCGACAGCATCACGCCCTTCGGCCGTCCGGTGGCCCCGGAGGTGTAGACGATCGTCGCGAGCGTCTGGCCGCTCGCGGGGTTCTCGGGCAGCGCGATCCCGCGCCGCAGGAACGGCGCCAGCGGACGCACGCGCCGGTCGGCGTCTTCGGATTTTCCGCGCAGCGACACGACCATCTGCAGTTCCGGCAGCTTCGCGCGACCGGCGACGACGCTCCAGACCGCGAGGTCACGCGCGACCAGGATGCGCGCGCCGCTGTCTTCCAGCAGCGCCGCGGTACCTGCGGCGGTTTCGTCGGCGAACAGGCCCACCGTCACCAGGCCGAGGCTGTGCGCCGCCCAGTCCAGGGCCATCCAGTCGGCACCGTTGGGCAGCTGCATCGCGATGCGATCGCCGGCCTGCAGGCCCGCCTCGCGCAGGCCAGCCGCGAACCCCTGGGCGGCGGCGGCGAGCTCGGCCCAGCTCAGCCCGCGCCAGGTCTGCGCCTGCGAGTCGAAACGGCGGCAGGCCTCGGCATTCGGCGTCAGGCGCAGGCGCTCGCCATAGAGGTCGGCGAGCGTGCGCACCGAGGCGCGGTCGAGAAACTGCGGAGCTGCTTGGAGAAGACTGACGGTCGTCATCGGGTTTGGTTCAGACGCCGAGCCAGCGCTTGCGTCGTTCGGCAGCTTCGCCGCCAGTGTCGGCGAGCGAGAAGGTCCAGGTGTCGAGCGGCGCACTTCGCGGGACGAGCGTGGTGCTGAACAGCTCGTCACCTCGGAAATAGTGCAAGGGCACCGCGACACCGGGCGTCAGCGCCTCGAGCCGGCGGCTCCACTGCGGGCCGCTCAGGCGCAGCCCGTCGAGCGCGATCAGCTGGTCGCCGGCCGAAAGAGCGGCGGCGAGCGCCGGGCTGTCGTCGAGCACGTGCGAAATCGTGGTGTCGCCGGGCCTCAGGCGCAGGCCGACCCAGGGCACCGCGCCCTTGGCGTGCGTGCGGCCGCCATCGTCGATCGCCGACGTGCAGGCGCGCAGCTCCGCCTTGACGCCGAACTCGGCGAGCAGGGCTTCCAGCGGCAACTCCTCTGTCGAACGCAGCAGCTGATCGAACAGCGCTCGCAGGTCCAGGCCCGAGACTTCCGCCGCAAGCTTCTCGAGGCCGCCCTCGGGCACGCCGCGGCCTTCGCGGCCGTACTGCGTCCACAGCGCACGCATCACGTCGTCGAGCGTGGCCGCGGAATGGCGCCTCAGGTGCAGGTCGACGCACAGCGCCGCGAGCGCACCCTTGACGTAGTAGTTCGTGCTGACGTTGGGGCTGTTCTCGTCCGGCTGGTAGTACTTGATCCAGGTCTCGAAGCTCGCGTCCGACAACGTGTGACGCGTGCGGGCCGGCGAACGCTGCAGGCGCGTGGCCTGTTCGGCGAGCGCATCCAGGGAGGTCGGCGCATCGATGCCGCCGGCGCGAAGCACGAACAAGTCGTCGTAGTACGAGGTGACGCCCTCGTAGTGCCAGAGATCGCGCGTGTAGGCCTCGCGCGCCAGGTCGGACTGCAGGAACGACTGCGCGGTGATGCGCTTGACGTTCCAGAGGTGGAAGTACTCGTGGCTGCAGAGGCCGAGAAAACCGCGGTATTCCTTGCTCTGCGCCGCCTGTCCCATCCGCGGGAAGTCGGCGCGCGAGCAGATCAGCGCCGTGCTCGCGCGATGCTCGAGTCCACCGTAGCCGGCGGCGACGACGTTGGTCAGGAACAGGTAGCGGTCCAGCGCCGGCTCGCTGCCGAACATCGCGCGCTGGACGGCGCAGATCTTCGACAGGTCCGAGGTGACGCGCGCGAAGTCGCCGTCGACGCGGCCCGAGATCACCAGCGTGTGCGGTACGCCGTCGGCCACGAACTCGAACGGGCGGAACGTTCCCAGCTCGAACGGGTGATCGATCAGGGCCTCGTAGTTCTCGGCGGCATACAGACCGAACCCCTGCGCGTTCACCTCGATCGCCGGCATCGCGGTGGCGACCTTCCAGTCGCGATACGCCGCGCCGCGCGGGGCTTCGAGCATCACTTCGAAGCGGCCGTCGCGATAGCCGTCGGGGCAGTAGAACAGCGAGCTGCCGTTGAAGAAGCCGCGCCGCGTATCGAGAAAGGCCTTGCGCACCGATTCGTCGAAGGCATTGACGGTGTACTCCAGACGCAACGCGCCCTCACCGGCCGGCACGGCGAACGAAGACTTGTCGAGCCGCTCGATCGCCACGCTCCGGTCGCCACGCCATGCCCGCACGTCGAAGACGTGCTTGGCGAGGTCGCGAACCAGGTAGCTCCCGCGAATCCACGCGGGCAGGCGGAAGATCAGGGCCTGCGTCGCAGTCCCCGGAAGCTCGCAACGCACTTGGTAACGGTGCGTCGCCGGATCCGGCAGCGAAACGGTGTAACGGAGGTGGGCGCTCACAAGGTAGCCAGTCTAAGCGGGGTGCCGGGACTTATCTATTGCACTGCAGCATTTTTCTTTCTGACCTCGTTCCAGCGCATCGAGCCGGAACCTGAGCCGATCGTCAGGACCGGAGAAGCCGCGACGCCGACTCACGCCCGTCACGCGGCGCGCCACTTGATGTTGCAGCCCACGCTCGGGTGCTGCGCGGCGGGCGGCGCCGCTCCGGCGGCCAGCGCATCGAGCGCGGCCCGCAGGTCGGCGCCGGTCACCGGGCGCCCGTTACCCGGGGTCGAGTCGTCGAGACGTCCGCGGTACACGAGCCGCGCCTGCGCATCGAACAGGAAGAAGTCCGGCGTGCAGGCGGCGTCGTAGGCGCGCGCGACGGACTGCGTGTCGTCGTACAGATATGCAAACGGGTAGGCCTGATCGCGCGCGACCTCGGCCATGCGTTCTGGGGCGTCGGCCGGATAGGCGTTCACGTCGTTCGACGAGATCGCGACGACGCCGATCCCGCGCGATTGCGCGTCGCGCGCGACACGGACCAGTTCGGCGTTGACGTGCTTCACGTACGGACAGTGGTTGCAGATGAACATCACCAAGGTCCCTTCGCGGCCCCGCACGTCCGCCAGTGCCAGGCGATCGCCGGATACCGCGTCGACGAGGCTGAAATCGGGCGCAACCGTGCCTAGCGGCAGCATGCGGGACGGGGTCAGGGACATGGGCAGGGCTTCCGGAGGCGTGCGCCGGCGTGGAATGGACAGGCGCGGGGACGCGGAACATTCTTGCACCACCGGCGCATGCGGATGGGTCGGGCCCGACCCGGATACGGTGAGCCTGCCTGGCATCGGTCACTATTCCCAGGTCGAGGCGCCGCGCGCCGTCGCCGGACCCTTCCTGTGCTTCGTCGACCGCATCGAAGGTCGGTCAAGATGACTCAGCAGGGGTTCAGTCGATGTGCCCAGACTGCCGTCCAACAAATGATTGAACCGCGACTCCGTCGCGACGCCTTCACCGGTCCACACAGGGGAATGACACCATGTTGCGCACATCATTGATTGCCGCCAGCTTCGCGTTCGCGCTCGGCCTGACCGCCTGCGCCCCGCCGTCCGACGAGACGGCCGGCGAAGAAGCGGCTGCGGAGGCCGCCGCAGAGGCCGCGGCCGCCGCGCAGAAAGAAGCCGACGAAGCGGCCGCCAAGGCAGCCGAGCTGGAACAGGCCGCCAAGGAGGCGGCGGAAGCCAAGGAAGTGGCCCGGGAGGCCGCTCGCGAAGTCGCAGAGGAACGTGCCGCGGCGGCCGCCAAGAAGGCGCGGCCGCGTCCGACCGAGCAGGCCGCGGCCCCGGCCCCGCCGCCGGTCATCTGCAACGAGTGCGGCACCGTGTCGTCGGTCGAAGCTGTGAAAGAGAAGGGTTCGGGTAGCGGTGCGGGCGCGGTGCTCGGCGCCATCGCCGGCGGCGTGATCGGCCACCAGTTCGGCGGCGGTCGCGGCAAGGACGTCGCCACCGCGGGCGGCGCCGTGCTCGGCGGCGTGGCCGGCCACCAGGTCGAGAAGAACGTTCGCTCGACCACCTACTACCGCATCGGCGTGAACATGGAGAACGGCAGCTACCAGACCGTCAACGTTCCGGACCCGGCCGGCATCACGGCCGGCACCAAGGTGCGCGTGGTCGGCGGCAACATCCAGCTGAGGTAAGCAGCGCCGGCGCGCAGGGCCCGCCGGGCTCAGTGCGCCATGGGTCGCTCGATGTCACGCCGGTCCCGGCGCTGTCCGGGACCGGCGTTTTCGTTGAGCAGGGTCTGCAGGCGGCGCAGGCCGCCGCGCAGGCTGGCGGCCGGGCGCGCCACCGGCACCTCGGCGGCGGGACGCGGGGCCCGCAGACGCGGCAATCTCCTTTTGGAAGTCTTCGGGGCCTTGTCACGCGCCCCTCCCGCGACCAGTCCCACGCCCAGCCCCATCAGGCGCTCCCAGCGCGTACCGGCAACGGGGTCGTCGATCGCAACGCGGGCGGCCTGCCGCAAGCGCTCCCATCGCGTCTGCGGCTTTCGCACCTCACGCGCCGCGCGAACCACGGCGGCAGTGCGCTCGATCGGTTCGCGGACGCCGCGGATCATCGGCGCCATCAGCGCGACACGCAGGCGCGACGGCGACGCGGCAGGCGCCGCGGTCTTGCGTTTGCGCAGCAGGGTGACCAGCCGGCGTGCCGACAACAGACCGGCCGGCTTCACCGGCGGGGGCTGCGGCGCAAGCCGTCGCAGCAAGGGCAACCGCGCAACCAGGCGCATCGGCAGCACCCGCGCAGCGCCGGGTCGTGCCCCCGCATCTTCTTTTCTGCGCCCGGATTCAGCCTTGAACATTCGCGCCATCGACGGTCGGCCCTTCGACGCGGAAGAAGAGAAACTGGAGCGGGTGATGGGAATCGAACCCACGCTATCAGCTTGGGAAGCTGTAGTTCTACCATTGAACTACACCCGCGCGAGCGAAGCGTAACCGCACGGCGCACCGCGGAGAAGGGTGCGAAGTCCGGGCCTCCGGGAATCCCGTCGAGCCTGCACCGCCTGGATGCCGTCAAGCCCGGCCAGCGCATCGTCAAGGTCACGCTGGGCAACTGAGAGAACACCGGCGATCTCATCGTCGAAGGTCCGGGCACGGCGCTGCCGGCCCGGACCGTTTTTTCGTCGGTGGTCGAAGAAGCACGGCAAGACGACGCTGGCGAACAAGCCGGCCCGCCACGCCAGCTCCATGAACACCCCTCCGCAACGGCGACGAGCACGGCACACTGCGCGGGTGACGGACCTCGACGACATCGACCTCAACCTGCTGCGGATCTTTCACCAGCTGATGATCGAGCGGCGGGTGTCGGCGGTGGCCGAGACGCTGGGCATGTCGCAGCCCGCCGTCAGCGGCGCCCTGAAACGCCTGCGCGAGGTGCTGAAGGACGAGCTGTTCCTGCGCACGGCCCGCGGCATGCAGCCCACGCCGCTGGCGGAACAGTTGGCCGAGCCTGTGGCCTCGGCGATCGACACCCTGCGCAAGGCCATCGCGCGTCCTGGCCTGTTCGATCCCGCGACGGCGCGGCGCAATTTCATGCTCAGCCTCACCGACATCGGCGAGATCTACTTCCTGCCACCGCTGCTCGCGCGGCTCGACGAGCGCGCGCCGGGCATCGACCTGAGCACCGCGCGCAACAGCATCGGCGACCTGAAGGACGCAATGGAGAGCGGGCGCGTGGATGCGGCGATCGGTCTGCTGCCGCAGCTGCAGGGCCGCTTCTTCCGGCAGCGCCTGTTCCGCCAGCCCTACGTCCTGGCGATGCGGCGTGATCATCCGCTCGCCCGCAAGCGGAAGATTTCGACGGCGGACTTCAGCGCCGCCGATCACGTCGTCGTGCTGGCCTCGGGCACCGGCCATGGCGAAGTGGACCGCGTGCTCGAACGCAAGCGCGTCGCGCGACGCGTGCGGCTCACGGTGCCGCACTTCGTCGGCGTCGGGCACATTCTCGAGGCCAGCGACCTGGTGATGCGCTGCGCCATGCGCTCGGGCTGCACTACCTGCCGCACCCGGTGAAGCTGCCGGAGGCGTCGATCGACCTGTTCTGGCACGCGCGCATGCAGCGCGACCCGGGGCACCAGTGGCTACGGCGTCAGATCGTCGAACTGTTTTCCGACCCCAGCCGCGGCCCGTAAGCCGTAGCCCGGACGAAGTCCGGGGATCCTCCGATTTGCGCACCACATCCCGGACTTCGTCCGCGCTACGAGTTGCGGCCGGCTTCTCGTGTTATCCGTTTTCCCGAATTCGCCTATCGGCGATATTGCATTCCCGGATGCGAGCGGTCGGCCTATCCTCCGGCGACCGCCCTTCGAACGCAGCCAGCGTATGCCCGCAGACGCCAGCCCCGCCCCACACACCGATGCACGCCGCGCGTTCTACCGGCGCATCGACCCGGCCAACCTCACGCCGCTGTGGGAAGTCCTCGGC
>CAZXXM010000099.1:0-1199 GCA_964644715.1 uncultured Salinisphaerales bacterium | reverse complement strand
GTTCTACCGGCGCATCGACCCGGCCAACCTCACGCCGCTGTGGGAAGTCCTCGGCGCGCTGGTGCCGCCGACACCGCGCACGGCGGCGCTGCCCGCTTGCTGGCGCTACGACGATGTCCGCCCGGAGCTGATGGAAGCCGGCCGCCTGATCACGGCCCACGAGGCCGAGCGCCGCGTGCTGATCCTGGAAAATCCCGGCCTGCGCGGCCAGTCGCGCATCACGCAGAGCCTGTACGCCGGCCTGCAGCTGATCCTGCCGGGCGAGGTCGCCCCCGCACACCGGCACACACAGTCCGCGCTGCGCCTGGTGGTGGACGGTGAAGGCGCTTACACCGCCGTCGATGGCGAACGCACGACGATGCGTCGCGGCGACTTCATCATCACGCCGGCCTGGACCTTCCACGATCACGGCAACGAAGGCGACCAGCCGGTGATCTGGCTCGACGGCCTCGACATTCCGATCGTCGATTTCCTCGGCGCCGGCTTCCAGGAAAAGGGCGGCGCCGACGTCCAGGCCGTGACACGTCCGGAGGGCGATGCGCTGGCGCGCTACGGCAGCAATATGGTGCCGGTGGATTTCCATCCGCGCGCAAGCGATCCAACGCGCGTGTTCGTCTATCCCTACACGCAGACGCAACATGCGCTCGACGGCATCGCCGCCGGCGACATCGATCCGCATCACGGCTGGAAGCTGCGCTACGTGAATCCGGCCACCGGCGCCTCACCGATGCCGACCATCGGCGCCTTCGCACAGAAACTGCCGGCCGGATTCGAGACGCGCGCGCTCAGGAGCACGGACTCGACGATCCACGTCTGCCTCGAGGGCGAGGGCACGGCCCTCATCGGCGATCAGGAATTCGGCTTCACGCGCAGCGACGTGTTCGTCGTCCCGTCCTGGCATCCGCTGCGCCTGCAGGCGCGCCGCGACAGCCTGCTGTTCAGCTATTCCGATCGACCCGTGCAGCAGGCCCTGGGCCTGTGGCGCGAACACAAAGATTGATCCCTCATCTCTACCGCCCGGAGACCTTCGTGTCCCTTCCGAAGTACGCCGTTGCCCCCGCCCCCATCCATTCGCTGGCCATCGCCGGTTCGACCGATCGTTTCCCGGTGAACCGCATCTTCTGCGTCGGCCGCAACTACGCCGCGCATGCGCGCGAGATGGGCCAGGACGAGCGCGAGCCGCCGTTCTTCTTCATGAA
>CAZXXM010000098.1:0-9675 GCA_964644715.1 uncultured Salinisphaerales bacterium | reverse complement strand
TCGTCCGCGCCAGCTTGGCCGGCTCTTCGGTGTCCAGGGGTTTCGGGCGCCCGTGTGCGACGTCGCAGAACGGGCAGCGTCGCGTGCAGATGTCGCCCATGATCATGAAGGTCGCCGTGCCCTTGCCGAAACATTCGGACAGGTTGGGGCAGCTCGCCTCCTCGCAGACCGTGTGCAGGCCCTGCTCGCGCAGGATCGACTTGATGCGATCCACTTCGGGAGAATTGCTGAGCCGTGCCCTGATCCAGGTCGGCTTGCGCGGCAGTTCGACCGTCGCCTCGAATTTCACGGGGATGCGCGCCATCTTTTCGGCGCCGCGCAGCTTGACGCCCGGCACGACCGGCGCGGGCGCTTGGGGGGGAGTACTCATAGGGCGTAGTTTACGCCCCGTTGACCCCGCTCAGGCCGTCACCCAGGCCGGATTTACGGCGTCTTCGGCGATCGATCCGGCCGTCGAATGCGTCAGCGCCTCGCGAATGGCGGTGCGGGCTGCTTCTGCCAGTTGCTCGCGGGTGGCGCCGGCCGGGTCCAGCGGGCGGGCAAAACGGACGTCGACGTCCAGGCCGCGGCAGCGCAGCAGGCGCAGCAGGTGGGAGACGAGATCGTCATCGCCGATGAAGGGGGCGATGTTGCGATCCGCCGAATCCAGGCCGTAGCGCAGCGCGACGGGCTGAACCGGCCGGCCGGACTCGATGGCCGCGCAGAACAGCCGAGGATGGAAGGGCAGCACCTCGCGGCCGTCGCTGGTCGTTCCTTCGGGAAAGATCGTCACCGTACCGCCGCTCTGCAGGAAGGGCAGCAGCTTGTTGAGCAGCGGGCGCGCACCGCCTTTGCCGCGACGGATGTAGAACGTGCCGGCCGCGTCGGCGAGCCAGCCGGCGACCGGCCAGTGCTGCACCTCGGATTTCGAGACGAACCGGGTCTGCGCCACCGCGCACAACACCTGGATATCGATCCAGGACACGTGGTTGGCGACGATCATCCGGCCGCCCTCGGCCGCCTGCGGTCCGTAGACGTTCAGCCGGAAGTTCAACAGGCGCAGCAACAGTCTCGACCAATGGCCCGCCATCGGCTCCGACTTGAGCTTGCGTCCGAAATCGAGGCGCAGGATCGCAATCAGTGCCATGCCATAGGCGATCAAAAGCACCAGCCCCAGGCTGCGCAGCACGAAGCGGAAAGGGCCTACGACGGGGCCTCGCCCGAAATGCAGATAGCCGGCGGGAAGCACGTCCGGTCTCAGGCGTGGCCGGCCGAGAGCATCTGCGCGTTACCAGCCGAGCGCTCCAGGAAATGGCGTGCGTAGCGCGGGTTCAGGTCGCTGACGTTGAGCAGCATGAAGACGTCCGCGCAGTTGAACTCGCGATCCCAGTAGGCCTCGCCGCAAGCCTTGGCGCCCAGGCTGACGTAGGCCTTCAGCAGCGGCGGCATGCGCACCTTCGCGGCGAGTGTTCCGTCGACGGCCGGCAGCGGGTAGTACGGCCGTACGCGCTGATATTCCGGCGACAGGTACTTGCCGCGGATCTGCTGCAGGATTGCGTGCGCCTGCGCGCCGCCGTCTTCCAGGCCGATACTCGCGCAGCCGAACAGGTAATCGAATCCGTGGGTGGTGACGTATGACGCGATGCCCTGCCAGAGCGTTGCGATGACGGCCCCGCCGCGATAGTCGGCGTCGACGCAGGTCCTGCCGATCTCGGCCACTCGGCCGGGCAGCGCGTCGAGCATGGCCAGGTCGAACTCGCCCGAGGAGTAGAAGCCGCCGGCGTTAGGGGCCTTGTCGTCGGTCAGCAGGCGCGTGCAGGCCACGAGGCGGCCGTTCTGCGTGTCGCGTACCAGCAGGTGGCGGCACCAGGGGTCGTACGGGTCGCGATCGATTCCTTCGGCACCGCCGTCGATCTGAGCGCCCATTTCTTCCGCGAAGATGCGATAGCGCAGGCGCTGCGACTCGAGGATTTCGCTCTCGTCGCGCGCAAAGCGCACTTCGAAACGAGGCTGTTCCGGGGCCTGCGATTCGCGGACGGCGCCAGCGGCACCGGGGCTCATCTCGATGATGGCGGTCATTCGATTTTCCTTTTTCATGACGAGGAAAATCTATGAAAACCGCATGTGATCGCCGTGAAAGCGCGGTGAAATTTCGGTGACATTGGCGCCGTCCCGCCGGCACCTGCAATGAGTGCATACTCGGTGTGCCGCCACGTGCGGCGGACATCCACCCGGGAGGAATGATGATCAACGTTCGGTCGTGCGGACTGGCTTCACTCGCGCTGTGCGCCGCACTCGTGCACCAGACGGCGTCGGCGGAGATCGTGGTCGGCGGCGGTATTGGTATCTCTCAGCTGTCGAAATACGACGACGTCGACGAGGGCACCGCGTACCGTGCGTTCGCGGGCTATCGCGCGACGGACTTTCCGCTGTACTTCGAAGCGCAGTATTTCGATTCGGGAGACATGGACGTCGATGGTCTCGACGACGTCTCGCTGTCCTTCGACGGCTACATCGCGGCGGTCGGCTTTCGACTTCCGCTCAGCGATACCGGCTCCGACATCCTCTTCAAGGGCGGCGGCTACATCCAGGACACGAAGATCGAGGGGCCGGGCGGCGACGAGAAAGACGACGGCAGCGGCGGCATGCTCGGGATCGGCGGCAACTGGATGTTCACCGAGCACTTTGGCCTGAATCTCGACGTGCAGGTGCTGTTCGGCGTCGAGGACTTCGCGGACAAGGAAGACCTCACGATCGCGACAGTCGGCCTCGTCTACTCGTTCTACACCGACTGAGAGTCGGGACGTGGCGCCGCTGGGGCCGCGAGGCCCCAGTCGGCGTGCGGATCGTTCGACGTCCAGATGCGCTCGTGCAGCCGACCCAGCAGCAGCGGGTCGTACAGGAGAACGTTGCGCTGAACGTCGCTGAGCGATTCCGGACCGTGGGCGTGAGCCCGTTCGATGAGCTGTTCGCGCTGCTCGATCAAGGCCGCTGGTCGCCGAGTACGCGGAATGCCGGCCGTCGATACCAGCGCATTGGTCACGGGATCGGTGACCGCCTTGCGGAAATCGGCCAGCGGTTCGCGCTCGCGCCGCAAGGCCATCCACATCCAGCGCAGCTCGCGCGGTGGAATCGATTCCTCGGGAATTAGGAACAGGCGCGCGGAGCGAAAACCGCGACCCAGGCTGACGCGCGACGACCACACCGACAGCGGGATCGCCATCACCAAGCTGCCGACCACCGGCAGCAGCCACCACAGGAACTGCGGCTGCAGCCAGAACACGCCGCCGGCCCACACCAGCCCCAGCAAGGAGCCCATGCCGTGCTTCTCGAAGGCCTCGCGCCACGTGGTCTCGTTGTCGCCACGAGGCGGTGATTTCCACACCAGCTTCCAGCCGAGCACCGCGCCGAGCACGAACTTGGTGTGGAACAGCATGCGGATCGGGGCCAGCAGCGCCGAGAAGATCGTTTCGAGCGTGACGCTCGCGATCAGGCGCAGCGGCCCGCCGAACCCGCGCAGTTCGGAGCGCTTCACCAGCAGCAGCACGGTGGCCAGGATCTTGGGCAGGAACAGCAAGGTCGCGGTGGCGCCGAACAGGCGGATCGCCCATTCCGGATGCCACTCCGGCCACAGCGGGAAGAGCTGGTAGGGCTCGGTGAAGTAGACCGGCTCGGCCATCACGCTGATGCCGAGCAGCGCCGTCGAACAGACCAGGAACAGGAACCACAGCGGTGCCGAGAGATAGGCCATCACGCCGGTCATGAAGACCGCTCGATGCGCCGGGTGCAGACCCTTGGCCGTGAACAGCTGGAGGTTCTGCAGGTTGCCCTGGCACCAGCGGCGGTCGCGCTTGAGCTCGTCGAGCAGCGACGGCGGCATTTCCTCGTAGCTGCCCGGCAGGTCGTACGCGATCCACACCGACCAGCCCGCGCGGCGCATCAGCGCGGCCTCGACGAAGTCGTGCGACAGGATCTCGCCGGCCAGCGGTCCCTTGCCTTCGATCTTTCCGAGCGCGCAATGACGCATGAACGGCGCGACCCGCAGGATCGCGTTGTGGCCCCAGTAGTGGCTCTCGCCGAGCTGCCAGTAATGCAGGCCGGCCGTGAACAGCGGGCCGTAGATGCGCGTGGCCATCTGCTGGATGCGCGCGTAGAGCGTATCGCGGCCCGCCGCGCGCGGCGCGGTCTGGATGATGCCGGCCTTCGGATTGGCTTCCATCAGCTGCACGAGGCGTTTCAGGCAGCCGCCGCTCATGACGCTGTCGGCATCGAGCACGATCATGTAGCGGTACTGGCTGCCCCAGCGGCGGCACCAGTCGGCGACGTTGCCCGACTTGCGCCGGATGCGGTTCGTGCGGCGCCGATAGAAGATGTGGCCGAAGCCGTTCACCTCGCGGCACAGCTTGAGCCAGGCTTCCAGCTCGGCCACGCGCGTGTCCGCTTCGCTGGTGTCGCTGAGGATGAAAAAGTCGAAGTGCTCGCGCTCGCCGGTTCGCGCCAGCGAATCGTAGGTGCTGCGGATGCCGGCGAACACGCGCGCCACGTCCTCGTTGCAGATCGGCACGAGAATGCCGGTGCGGGCGTCCGGGACGATCGGCGCATCGGGCGCCGCGGTCGCGTTGATCGAGTAACGATCCTTCCCGCGAATCAGCACCCAGAAGCCCATCAGCGCGGTCCAGAACCCCATGCCGACCCAGGCGAACAGGATCGAGTACAGGGTCAGCAGGATCATCTCGAGCCAGTGACTGCCGTGGTACGGCAGGATCGCTGTCATGAAGTAGGCCGCCAGCCAGGTCTGGCCGATGACCAGTGCGACCAGGATCAAGCGGCGCAGGCGGGCAGCGCCCTGCCAGTGCAGTTCGCGTTCGGGATCGGGAACGGGCACGTCGAGTGCCGCGCCCGGCAGGCGGCTGGCCATCAGGCCGCGACGCGGCAGCTTGGTGGCGGCGACGCGTTTGGCGATGCGCGCGACCAGATTGGTGTCCCAGGGCAGCGGCGTCATCGAGGCACGCGCCAGCGGCGGCATCGTGACCAGGCGGGCGTGGCCGTGACGGTCGGCCTGCAGCACGCCGTCGAGTTCGGCGTCGCCGCGACGATGCCGGCGGGTCCAGTCCTGCCTCAGGCGGGCGCCGACCGAACTCTGCGGACCGGCGTCCTGCCGTCCCGACAATTCGGCGTGGATCTGCGCGAAGGCGGCGCGGGTGTTCTCGCCCGCGATGCGCTCCAGCATCGCGGCACGACGTTCGGCATCCAGCGGCAGGCGATCGAGATAGTCCGCGATGCGGCCGGCGTCGGATGCGGCAGGAGTCACGTCGTCCGCCATCAGGGCGCCAGCAGGTAACTCCAGGTTTCGGTCAACGTGTCCTGGTCGTTCTTGAGGAAGGCGCGGATCTCCACCGGCTTGTCGTCATCCAGCCGGCGGAAGCGGAAGGACAGGCGCCAGGCGCCGGTGACCTCGTTGCGGAACACCTGGCGCTCCATCAATTCGCCGTTGTCGTTGAACCACATGCCGCCCAGCACCTTGGTGTCGGGCTTGAGCGCGCGCAGCCGGGGCCCGTCGAAATCCACGACCATGCGAATGGAGTTGTCGGGTTCGCGCGACCAGCCGTGGCCCTTGCGGGACTGAACCGTCCAGCCCGAATCCGGCCGCGTCTCGTCGTTCTTCTGCCAGGACAGCCGGTAGCTGATGTCGAACGGACGTCCCACGGCCGGCGGGTTGTCGGGTACCCAGTAGGCCACGATGTTGTCGTTGGTCTCGTCCGGGGTCGGGATCATCACCAGTTCGACGCGGCCCGCACCCCAGTCGCCCTTCGGCTCTACCCAGGCGCTCGGGCGCAGTTCGTAGCGTGCCTCGAGATCCTCGTAATGCTCGTACGAGCGATCCCGCTGCATCAGGCCGAAGCCCTTGGGATTCTGCGAGCCGAACGACGTCACGATCAGCCGCTTCGGATTCGTCAGCGGCCGCCAGATCCACTCGCCGCTGCCGCTGTGCACCAGCAGGCCGTCCGAATCGTGCACTTCCGGGCGATAGTCTTCGGCATTGCCGCGCTGGTTCTCGCCGAACAGATACATGCTGGTCAGCGGTGCGATGCCGAGCTTGGCGACGTTCTCGCGCAGGAACAGGCGCGATTGCACGTCCATCGTGGTCGTCTCGCCGGGGCGCAGCTCGTAGCGATAGGCGCCGGTGACGCGGCGCGAATCCATCAGCGCATAGATGACCAGGTGCTCGTCCTTCGCGCGCGGCCAGACGACCCAGTACTCGGTGAAGGTGGGGAACTCCTCGCCGGAGAGCATCCCGGTATCCACGGCCAGGCCGCGTGCCGACAAGCCGTAGCGCTGTCCGCGTCCGAGCGCCCGGAAATAGCTCGCGCCCTGGAACACCAGCACTTCGTCTTTGTAGTCTTCCTTGTTGAGCTTGTAGTGGACGCGCAGGCCGGCATAGCCGATGTCGCCGCTGTACTTGCTCGGGTCGAGTTGCGCGTTGAGCTTGCCGTAGTCGAACAGGCTGGGCTTGAACAGCAGCGGGCTGACCCCCTCGGAATGCACGAGGTTGATGCGCACCGGGTATTTGAAATACAGCCCGCTGTGGAACAGCTGCAGCTCGAACGGCAGGTCGCGGTTGCGCCAGATCGCCTGGTCGGGCTTGAAGCGGATGTCGCGGTACTGGTCGTAGCTCAGGTCGAGCAGCTCTTTGGGGAGCGGCGATTCCGGCGCCTTGTAAGGCTGCGAGGCCAGCGCCTGCGCTTTCTTGGCCACATCCTCGATGT
Organism: uncultured Salinisphaerales bacterium; assembly: GCA_964644715.1. Taxonomy (GTDB): domain Bacteria; phylum Pseudomonadota; class Gammaproteobacteria; order Nevskiales; family Nevskiaceae; genus Panacagrimonas. Next base: position 2,929 of record CAZXXM010000098.1, on the reverse strand, counting down.
CGAACGCCTGCACCGCACCGGCCACCCCGATCAGGCAGAGCGCGGCGACGAGGTTCCTGAGGGGGCGGCGGGTCCGTCTCTGCGGCATTAGCTGGTTTTTTCGGGGCGGCGGCGTTGCCGAGCGGTCGGCATTCTATTCGATGGGACCGGCGCGGCGGACGACAAGCTCACCGTATCGGCCTTGCCTCGAACTGAATGGCCGGCCGCATCGAGCGCCACCAGCCTGTCCTGGATCCGCACCATCAGGTCCACCGCCTGCAGCAGGTCGGCCCGCGAAAAGTCGGCGAGGACCGAAGCACGCAGTTCGGTGAGCACCTGCTCGATGTCCGCGCAGAGCGCGCGCGCCGAGTCGGTCAGCTCGACGTGGTACGCGCGGCGGTCACCCGGGCAATTGCGCCGGGTCACCCAGCCCTTTTCGACCAGCCGGTCGAGCAGACGCACGACGGTAGGCGATTCCAGGCCGAGCGCGCGGGCGATCTGCACCTGCGTCATGGGACTCGCCGCGCTGTCCAGCAGAAGAAGCGGCCGCCATTGGGCGCTCGACAGGCCCATCGGCTCCATCCGCTCGTCGATCACGTTGCGCAGCAACCAGTAGTTGCGCGGCAACAGGCTCAGGACGCGACGTTGCAGCTCGGGGACGGTGATGTTCAACGGACTACCCGCTTGGGGAGGAAGCTTGACATTAAATTAGCAGGCTAATCATTATGACGCTAGCTTTGATCCTGGTCCGCGTCGCCATGCCCTCGCTCTCATCCTTCTCCCGCCGTGCCTCTCCGTTTCTGGCCGTCGTGCTGCTCACAGGGCTGAGCGCAGCGTGCTCGGGAAAGAAGGAGGCGCCGCCGCCCCCGCCGGCCGACGTCACGCTACTCGAGCTCAAGCCGCAGTCGGCCCGCGTCACCGTGGAATACGTGGCCGAGACCGAGGCCTTCAATACCGTCGAAATCCGACCGCGCGTCGGTGGCCTGCTGGACAAGGTAGAGATCGTCGAAGGCGCCCGCGTGAAGAAGGGCCAAGTGCTGTTCGTCATCGACTCGCAGCCCTACCTCGCGGCGCGGGCCGAGGCGCGCGCTGCGGTGGCGCAAGCCCGCTCTGCCATCGAGCAGGCCGAGCGCGATTTCGAACGCGTTTCGCCGCTGGCCGCGATGAATGCGGTCAGTCAGCAGGAGGTGGACGCGGTCAAGGCGCGCGTGTCCGCGGGCCGGGCATCGGTGGACGCGGCTCTGGCCGCATTGAAGACGGCCGAGCTGAATCTCGACTACACCACCGTGACGGCGCCGATCGACGGCATCGTCGGCCGCGCTCAGATCCGCGTCGGCGGCCTCGTGACCGCTTATTCGACGTTGCTGACCACGGTCTACGACACCGACCCCATGTACGTGAATTTCAGTATCAGCGAACGTCGCATGCTGGAACTCCAGCATCGCTACGGCATCAACCGCGAGAAGCCCAGTCCCACCGCCGTATTCCATGTCGTGCTCGCTGACGGCACCGAGCACGCCGGTCCGGTGAAGCTCAATTTCATCGATGCCGCGGTGGACCGTGCCACCGGCACTTTGCCGATTCGCCTGGTCGTCGATAACGAGAAGGGCGAGCTGCTCACCGGCCAGTTCGCGCGCGTGCTGGTGGACACTGACCGCCTCGACAACGCCCTGCTCGTACCGCAGCGCGCCGTGCAGGAGCTGCAAGGCAAGACCTCGGTCTGGGTGATCGACGCCGAGAACAAGGCGCAGCCGCGTGACGTCACGATGGGCGCCCGCATCGGCTCCGACTGGCTGGTGCAGCAGGGCCTGAAAGCGGGCGAGAAGGTCGTCATCGAAGGCATGCAGAAGCTCAAGCCCGGCACCCCGGTCAACGCCAAGGTCGCGGACGCGGCGCCGCCTGCCACGGCGCCCAAGGCAGAAGAGCCGGCGCCGGCGAAGTCCTGAGGCGCACGCCATGGTCAATTTCTTCATCGACCGGCCGATCTTCGCGGCGGTCATCTCGATCATCATCACGATCGCCGGCGCGATCTCGCTGACGCAGCTCCCGGTGGCGCGCTTCCCTCAGATCGTGCCGCCGTCGATCGTCGTGTCGACCAACTTCCCCGGCGCCGACGCGGCCACCGTCGAGCAATCCATCGCGGCGCCGATCGAGCAGCAGGTGAACGGCGTCGAAAAGATGCTGTACATGAGCTCGAAGAGCGGCAACGACGGCAGCTACGCGCTCACCGTCACCTTCGAGATCGGCACCGACCAGGACATCGCGGCCGTGCAGGTGCAGAACCGTGTCGCCATCGCACAGCGCCAGTTGCCGCAGGAAGTCGTGCGCCAGGGCGTCACGGTCACCAAGCGCCAGCCGCAGATCCTGATGCTGGTCACGCTCACGTCCACCGATCCGAAGTACGACTACCTGTTCCTGAGCAACTACGCGACGCTCAACGTCTACGACGCGCTCGCCCGCGTGCCCGGCGTCGGTCAGGTGATCGTGTTCGGTGCGCGCGACTACGGCATGCGCATCTGGCTCGATCCCGAGAAGATGGCGCGCCTGGGCGTGACCACGCAGGACATCGCCGCGGTGCTCAACGAGCAGAACGTGGTGGCGCCCGCGGGCACCGTTGGTGCCGAGCCGGCGCCCAAGGGGCAGGAGAAGCAGTACGCGGTCTACGTGAAGGGGCGTCTTTCCACGGCTGCGGAATACGAGAACGTGGTGGTGCGCGCGCAGCGCGACGGCAGCCTCGTGCAGTTGAAAGACATCGCGCGCGTGGAGCTGGCGGCCACCGACTACAACCGCGCCAACCTTCTCAACGGCCAGCCGGCGCCGGGCATCGGGATCTACCAGTTGCCCGACGCGAACGCACTTGACGTGCGCCGCGGCGTCGAGAAGGCGATGGCCGATCTGTCGAAGAGTTTCCCGAAGGGCATCGAGTACAAGATTCCGTTCGACATCACGC
>CAZXXM010000097.1:0-9793 GCA_964644715.1 uncultured Salinisphaerales bacterium | reverse complement strand
CTTCCCGGTCGACAGCGAGTTCTACATGAGCTTCCTCGGGCCGCTGGTGTTCATCACGCCGGAGGCGCAGCCGATCGCCGTGGTCGGCTGGATGGAAGTGCAGGGCGCCTGGGCCGCGTTCCTGGAATCGCAGACGGCGGCGAAGAAGGCCGCCTGATCGTCGCCCGACGGCAACGGACCCCGGCACGCGGTCCGTTGCCGCCGGGAAACACCGGGCTGGCCCGCGTTCCGCTTTCCTACGGCGTCGTCCATTCGAGCACGACGTCGCGGGTCGGGGCGTCGATGTCCACCCAGCCCGCCACCGCCATGCAGCGGCCGACGCGGACCGGCGGACCGAACCGGTGCAGGCGAAGTCCCGAGGCGACCAGCAGGCGCTCCAGGCCCAGGCTGGTGACCAGCACGTAGCGGAAGATCCCGCGCTGCGTGGCGAATCTCAGGGCATCGATCAGCAGCAGCCGCGCCGAGCGGCTCAGCGATAGCGCGCCTCTGCGCCCGGTGTTCGCCGGTTCCACGGCGAAACGGCTGATCTCCCAGATCCCGGCGTCGTGGGGCGCGGCATGGCCGTGCAGGAGTTGCGGGAAGACGTCGCGCAGCATGTAGCGCTGCGTGGTCGGACGAAGACGCCAGCCGCCAGAGACGGAATCGTCGCGGCCGGTGGTCAGCATGTACACGCTGTCGGTGTCGTCGAAGCGGTCGTGTTCGAGGCCGTCTAGGACCGGCACGTCCCAGCGCAGGCGCTCGTGGAAGACCTCGTAGCGCAGCCGGTACATGCGCTCGGAGTAGGCCGACGCGAACGCCGAATCGTCGAGCACGCCGCGCACCACGCGCGTCGCGTCCGGCTCTTCGCCTGGCCTGTGAACCTCGTGAAGCATCACCTACCCCCGTAGTGACGCCGATTCCCCGGGACTGCGGGCGCGCTCGAGCGCGCGGCACGGATTATTGATATCGGACTTTAAGAATCTATTTCAATTCTATGTATGTGTACATTTTGTTGGGGGACGACGAGACGTTTTTGCAGCTGTTCGGAAGGACATGGGGGCGGTCGCGGTGGAAACGACCGCCAGAAGCCTGGAACGGAGGAGCCGGGATGACGCGAGCCGACTGACGTAACCCGGGTTTCGCCCGGGCTACACCGGCGGTGCTGCTCAGCCCAGCGAGATCACGCTGTTGAGCAGCAGGCGGACCAGCATGGTCTGCCGCGTCACGCCGGTCTTCGAGAAGATCGAGCGCAGGTGCGTGCGCGCGGTGTTGCGCCGCACGTTCATCTGTTCGGCCGCCTCGTCCAGGGTCAGGCCTTCGGTCAGCAGCAAGGCGAGCTGCGCTTCCATGCGCGTGAGCCCGAACAGGCGCCGCACGAGTTCCTGCGAGGGCTGTGCGCCGCTGGACTCCGGATCGCGCAGGAATACGACGGTGCCGGGGCGCTGGCGACTTTCGGACCACTGCCCCAGCGGAATGGCGCGGATCAGCACGCCTAGCTTGGCGCGGCCGGAGGGACGCGTGATCGACAGGGCCTGGACGACGCCGGGGCCCTCCTCGTCGGAAGCGGGCGAGTGCTCGGAGAACGCCTGCTTGAGCATGCGCTGCAATTCGCGGCCTTCCTGCACGCTGTCCGCGGTCAGCGTGCTGCCGCTGAGCCAGATGCCGTCCTTCTCGCCCAGGATGCGCTTGGCTTCCTGGTTCATCTCCAGGATCTGTCCGGTCTGCGTGAAGCTGATGATGCCCAGCAGCATGCGGTTGATCGTGCCGGCGAAAAGCTGGCGCTCGCATTCCAGCGAGTCGAGCCGGGCGTGCAGCTGGATCGAACGCTTGAGGTGGGGCAGCAAGGTGCTGCACAGACCTTTTTCGGCCGCCGTGAACGGGTCCGCATCGTGCCCGCGCGTGATGCGCAGGCGGCACTCGATGCCGTCGCGCGTGTACATGTCGGCACCGAGCAGGTGGCGGATGTCCAGCGGCTTCAGGTATTCGCGGTAGACCGGGCTGTCGAGCCACTGCTTGCCGATCAGTTCCTCGGCGGTGACGACCTCGCCCTCCTGCAGGCGCACGAAGGGATCGAGCGCGAAGAAGTGCGTCTCGTAGGACTTCACGGCTTCCACCGTGGTGCTGCCGGTGTTGATCATCACGCCGGCGCTGTCGGGCGACGGCGGGCGCAGCATCAGGGTGACGTGACCGGCCTGCAGCGTGTCGCGCAGCATCTGCAGCGCGGACTGCCAGGGCGGCGATTCGAGCGGGCCTTCGTAGATCGCGGACAGCAGCCGGTCGACCAGGGACCACGCGGCCGTGCCCGTCAGCGCCGTCGCTCCCGCGGCCGTCGCGGTGGACGCCTGCGATTTCGCCGATATCGCCATGATCCTCCTCGCCAGGGCCGTCGCAGACATGGTGCGCGGCCGGTTCTTTGAAGCCGGAGTGTAGCGGGGTCACACCCGCTTGATCCTCGTTCACCCGCAGTATCATCGGGCGCTGTCACGATTCCGCGGCGAGCCCGCGATTCGCAGTGCATCCGGGGGGATGATGGCTTTGCAGGGGAAGAACAAGACGCTGCTGAAGCTGCAGCGTATGGAAATGTCGCTGGTGCGTGCCTGGCTCGCGCATCCGGACCTGATGCCCGAACGCAGCTTCAAGCGGCTGCGCTACATCCTTGGATTCGCACGCCTGTACCGCTTCGCGCCGGGCGCCGCGCTGCGCGGTCCGCGGCGCGCCGACATCGACGTCGATCCCGCGGTCATCGAACCATTCCGCGAACTGGTGCTGCGCGCCTTGTACCGGCCGCTGCACAAGGAAGAATCCCATCGCGAGCGGCTGATGCAGTGCGCCGCCGTGCTGTCGCCGCTGGATGCGGCGCTGGCCGATGCGCGACCCAAGCTGCTCGCGCACCATCGGGCGGACTTCTCGGAAGCCGAACTCGATGCCGAGGTCGGCCGCAAGGCGCTGGTGACGATCGCCGGCGGCGGAGGCGGCGCCGGCTTCGTCTACATCGGGGCGGCGGCGCGGCTGCGTGCCGAAGGCCTGTCCTCCGACTATCTCGTGGGTGCGTCGATCGGCGCGCTGATCGGTGCCTTCCTGGCGCGTTCGCGCACGCTCGACATCGACGCCCTGATGGCCTGGGCCAAGGCCCTGAGCCTGCGCAGCATCTTCGGACGGCCCTACATCGGCAGCACGCACACCTTGCCGGGGCTGATGCGCCTGCACCTTCGTGCGATGCACAAGGTGATGGTGCATCCGGACGGAACGCCGCTGCGCTTGTCGGACCTCGAGATCCCGTACGAGGCCGTCGTCGGTGGCTTGCGCAAGCGCGTCTACGACCATCTGCCGGCCACCGCGCGCACTTTCCTGTCGCGACGCAACAGCAGCGCCCGGTTCTCGAAGCTGCTCGCCGAACGCATGCTGCTGCTGGGTACGTTCGTGAATCCGAACGTCGTGCGTCCGCTGGTGCTGGGGCGCGAGCTCGCTACCCGCGGCATTCGCGTGGCCGACGCGGTGGGCCTGTCGGCCGCGATTCCGGCGGTGCTCCAGTACGAGCCGCCGTCGCGCGATGCGCTGTCCGACGAAACACTGACCCGCCTGCGCGAGGAGCACGAGGTCGCGCTGTTCGTCGACGGCGGCGTGGCTGCCAACGTGCCGGCGCGCATCGCCTGGGAGGGCGTGGAGGCCGGCCGCATCGGCACGCGCAACGCGTTCTATCTGGCGCTCGACTGCTTCCACCCGCAGTTCGAGCCGCAGCACCTGTGGTTGTGGCCGGTGACGCAGATCGTGCAGTTGCAGCTGCCGAGCCAGCGGCCGTACTTTGACTGGCTGATGCGTTTCGAACCGACGCTGTCGCCGGTGAATCTGCTGCCGTCGCCGCAGGATTTCGATCAGGCCTTCCAGTGGGGCTGGCAGCAGGCCGACGCGATGATCCCGTTCCTGAAAAAAGCGCTCGAACCGGTCACCTGGCAGGCCTGAAACGGCCGGCGCGGCACAGGGCATTGGAGTAACGTAGCGCAGGATTTCTGGAGCGGTCCGTTACCGAAACGACCGGGTCGGCTCCGAAGCGGCTGCGCCGGATCTCGCGAGCCCAAGGGGCATGCGCGGCGGCCGGTCTCGGCGAAAAAGGGGTGTCGATGCACGAACCCGCAATAGGGGATGCGAGCGCCGGGGCGCCGGACGTCCTGTTCGGTCGCGGCCGCTATCGCGTGTTGCGCCTGCTCGACGCCAACGACCTGCGCCGGCTTCACCTTGTGCGCGACCAGCGTCTCGATCGCGACGTCATCCTCACGCGGTTCACCGCCGAAATCGGCGCGCAGGAATGGCTGCGCCGCGCCACGCGTGCCGCCACGCGCCTGGGCGATCATCCCGGGCTGTTCACCTTGCTGGACGCGGCCGCCGCCGACGACGCGCCGTTCCTGATCTGCGAGTACGCCGAGGGCGCGCCGCTGCAATGCCAGCTGCCGCAGTCGGTCGACGGTGTGCTCGGTCTGGCGAGCCAGCTCTGCGATGCGCTGACCCATGCGCATGCACGCGAGGTCTGCGGGCTGGACCTGGACGCGGCGGCGATCTGGATGACGACCGATGGCCGGATCAAGATCGGCGACTTCGGCGCCGGCCTGGCGTCTCCGGCCACGCGCGATGCGGCCGGCGACGTGCGCGCGCTGTGCCTGCTGCTGCGCTCCATGGCCGGGCGCCTGGAAGCCGAGCCGCGTCGCGTGCTGCTGGTCGAGATCCTGGATCGGCTGCTCGCCGAATCGGAGTCCGCGCCGGCCGGCGGCGAGGCCCTCACGGCGACAGGGCTGGCCCGTCAGCTCGCGAAGATCGCCGTTTCCGCGCCCGAGCTTCGCGCCGCATCGCCGGACACCGACGAGGCCGCCGCCGACTTCTTCGGCCGTACGCGTGAACTGGGTGTGTTGCGCGCCGGTCTGCGCGCGGCGCAGAAAGAGCAGGGCCGCCTGATCCTGCTCGGTGGTGATCCCGGCATCGGCAAGACGCGTCTGACCGAAGAGTTCGCGCGCGAGTCGCGCGCAGCCGGCTTCCAGGTGTTTAGCGGGCGCTGCCACGAGGGCGAGGGAGCGCCGGCCTACTGGCCGTGGATCCAGATCCTGCGTTCGCTGGCACGGTCGCGCGATGCCGCGGCGCTGCGGACGCAGATGGGAGCGGGCGCGCCGGATCTGGTGCAGATGCTGCCCGAGCTGCGTCATCTGCTGCCCGGCCTCGCGGCGGCGGCTCCCGATTCGATGGACAGCGAGCACGCGCGCTTCCGGCTGTTCGATGCCTTCGCCGGCTTCCTGCGCGAAGCAGCGCGCTCGACCCCGCTGATCCTGATCCTCGACGACCTGCACTGGGCCGACCGGCCTTCGCTGGCCCTGCTCGGTGCGCTGGTGCGCGATCTGGCGGGCATGCGCCTGCTGGTGATCGGCACGCATCGCATCGCGGAGGTCGGACCCGGTCACGCGCTGGCCGGGCTGATGTCGAACCTGCGGCGAGAGCCGGCGGCCGAGCTGCTACAGCTGCGCGGCCTGCACGAACGCGACATGCGCCGCCTGCTCGACGTGCTGGCCGGAAGCCCGCTGCCCGCTGCGGTTTCGCAGGGGCTGGCGAAGGAATCGGAAGGCAATCCGTTCTTCGCCGGCGAGCTGTTCCGCCACATGATCGAGCGCGGCGTGCTGCAGTTCCGCAGCATGTGGGTGCAGGACGCCGACTCGCATGCCTTCGGCCTGCCGGAGGGCGTCAGCGAAGTCATCGAGCGGCGCCTGAGCAATCTGTCGCGCCCCTGCCTGCGGGCGCTCGAGGCGGGTGCGGTGATCGGCCGCTCTTTCGATGCGGGCCTGCTGGCGCAGGTCATGGGGGTCGCGACAGCGCCGTTGCTCGCGCTGCTCGAAGAAGCCGTGTCGGCGCGGGTGCTCGAACGGCCGCCGAATGCCGGCGATCCATGGCGATTCGTGCATGCGTTGATCCGCGAGACGCTGTACCTCCATCTGCCCGAGGCCGACCGCGTCGCCATGCACCGGCGGGTCGGCGATGCACTCGAAGCCGGCGCCGGCGTCGCGCCGCCGGTGATCGAGCTCGCGCATCACTTCCGCCAGTGCCTGAACGCAGAAACGGCCGACCGCGTGCTGCGCTACAGCCGTGCGGCGGGCGAGTCGGCCACGGCGAGATTCGCCCACGAAGAGGCGGTGACGCACTTCACGACGGCGATCGAAGCCGCGGTGCTGTGCCGTGACGATCCGGCCCGGCGGGTCGACCTGCGCCTGCGCCTGGCGGATGCCCTGCGATGCGCCGGCGATTCCGAGCGTGCCCGCCAGACCTACATCGCGGTCGCCGACGAGGCGCGTGGAGCCGGCCTGGGGCCCGAACAGGCGCGTGCGGCACTGGGCTTCGGGTCGGTGTCCTTCGGCGCCTCGTGGTGGGCCAGCCTGATCGCCGATGCAACCCTGCTGCGCCTGCTGCGCGAAGCGCGGCGCGCCGTGGGCGACGAACATCCGGAGTTGCGGGCGCGCATCGCGGCGCGCATCTCGCTGGAGCTGTACTGCACCGAGGCCTGGGAATACTGCACCGACGTCGCCGACGAGGCGGTGGCGTTCAGTACCCGCCTCGGGCCCTCGGTGGCCGCGGCCACCGCGGCGGCCGTCAAGTGCGTGGCGGCGGTCCGGCCGCACAACGGCGATGAGCATGCGGAGCGGGTGGGCGAGTGCCTGGCGCTCGGCGAGGCTTCGGGCAGCCGCGCCGCGATGATCAACGCGCACGTTCTGCATTTCTTCGACCTCAGCGTCTGTACCGATCGCGATCAACTGGACGCCTGCATCGACGGCTACCAGCGGCTCGCCGACGAGATCCGCGAGGCGCAGCACCTCTGGTACGGCCTGATGCTGCGTGCGATGCAGCGCATGCTCGACGGCGACATGGCCGAGGCCGAGCGCGCAGCGGCGGCCGCGCTGGAAATTGGCCAGCGTGCAGAGGATCGCAACTCCGCCATGATCTATGGCGCGCAGATGGGGATCATCCGCTTCTTCCAGGGGCGCAGCGCCGAGCTGGAATCCCCGTTCCGCGGGTTCGCGGTGCGCTATCCGGCGATCCCGGGCTGGACCGCGGCGCTGGCCTTGTCGCTGGCCGAGGGCGACCGCGCCGAGGAGGCGCGCATCGAGCTGGATCGTTTCGGTGCGACCGCCTTCTCGGGGCTGCGCACCGACAATCTGTGGTTCAACGCGATGGCGATGTTCTCGGTCGCCGCGCTGGCCTGCGGGCACGTCGGCGCGGCGCAGCGGCTGTACGACCTGTTGCTCCCCTACGCCAACCGCTATGCCTTCTGTCCGCCGGGGTTGGGGGCGCGCGGTCCGATCGCCTTCAGTCTGGCCTGCTGCGCGCTGATGCTGCAGCGCTACGAGGACACCGCCCGCTTCGCCGAGCTGGCGGCACAGAACGCGCGACGCATGCGCGACCGCCCGTTCGAGTACTACGCTCAGTGCATCCAGGGCGCCGTGCTCGCGGTACGTCCCCACCGCGGCGATCCGGCGCGTGGCCGCGAACTGATCCTGGCCGCCGAAGCCAGCTGCGCCCCGCTGGGTGTCGCACCGCTGTCGCAGCGCCGCTGGTTCCGTGCCCGCGTCAGGGAGATGGCGGCGCGCAACGGCAACGAGGCGGCGGCCGAGGAAGCGCTGGCCGCCGCGGGCGAAACGCCGGTGTCGCGCAAAGGGCGGCGAGGCGGCTTGCTGCCGTCGCTGCGCCGCTGGCGCTTCGGATTGCGCAATCGCCTCGATCACTGGCGGGCGGCGATCGGCGCACGCGTCATCCGCGCGATCGGTGCGCGCATCCGCGGGGTTCCGGACGAGGCGCTCGAACGCCTGTTCGCGCGCCCGCTCGCGCAGTGGCTGATGTTCACGATGATGGCCGGCTCGTTCCGGCCGCGGCTGGCCTTCGGCTTCGAAGGCGAGGTGACCTACGAGCTGAGTTATCGATCCGAGGCGATGCGCGGCCGCGAGCCGGCGACGTGGACCTTGAGCGTGAAAGGCCGGCGGGCCCGCGCACGCAGCGGGGCGGGCCGCGATCCGGCCGCGCACATCCGGATGAGCGTCGCGACCTTGCTGCGCATCTCCTTCGGCGAGATCACCTCGGTGGCGGCGATGGTGGCCGGCCTCACCGACGTGCGCGGCGATCTGACCCTGGCCTCGCGCCTGGTCGAGATGTTCGGCGGCATCTCGCCGACGTCGGCCAGCGCACCCGACGGGCTGTCGCAGCAGACCGCGAACGCGCGAACCCTGCGCGCGCTGCTCGCCGAGTTCGACATCGGCGTGCCCGGTGCGAGCCTGCGCGAGGAGAAATCCGAGGCGAGTTCGCTGCTGGCACAGCGCCCGGAGGCGAGTCATGCAATCGGTGCGGACGGGACGGTCACGCTGTTGTTCACCGACATGGAGGGTTTCTCGCGGATGACCGAGCAGCTCGGCGACGCCCGTGCGCACCAGCTGATGCAGGATCACCACCGCATCGTGCGCAGCGCCATCGCCGAGCACGACGGCTACGAGGTCGAGGTCCTGGGCGACGGCTTCCAGATCGCGTTCGCGACGGCCCGCAAGTCGCTGGCCTGCGCGGTGGCGATCCAGCACGCGCTCGACGACTACAACCGCCTGCGGCCGACGCAACCCATCCACGTGCGCATGGGCATCCACGTCGGCGAGGCGATCCAGGAGCGCGACAAGTTCTTCGGCAAGACCGTGATCGTCGCGTTTCGCGTCAGCGCGCTGGCCGCTGCCGGCGAAATTCTCGCGACCCGGGCGGTGCGCGCGCTGACCGAGCACGAGGGGCGGTTCGTGTTCGGGCCGGATCGCAGTTTGGAACTCAAGGGCCTGGAAGGACGCTTCGTCGCCGCCAGCGTGGACTGGCGCGCGATTTCGCGGTCGCGGGAGCCCGTGGCGACCTAGGGAGGTCCACGACCCCGGTTCCACCCGGGCTACCGGTCCGCGTGTGTGGCCGGCCTGGAAGCGACGGCAAACGCAAAGGACGCGAAGAGAAAAGAGAGGCGCAAAGGATTTCTTGTGCCCTCTCTGTGCCTTTCCCGGATTTTCTCTACGTCTTCAGCGTTGGCCTTTCCGACGTTTCAGATCTCGGCGGGCGAGTGGTCGCGTCGTCGTCTGATCGGAGGATTCGGTGCCGGGCGGCGCGCAAGGATCATCGACGCTCTGTTTCGAGGAGCGTGCCGACATGATCAGCCAGCAGCAGATGAAGGAGGCCATGCAGGCCTACATCGATGCCTTCAACCGCGTCGACGTCGACGCCATCGTCGCACTGTACGCCGACGATGCCACCGTCGAGGATCCGGTCGGGTCGCCGTTGAAGTCCGGTCGCAAGGCGATCTCCGACTTCTACGCTTACGCGATCAAGAGCGGTGCCAAGCTCAAGCTGGCGGCGCCGATCCGCGGCTCCCACGGCAACAGTGCGGCGATGGCCTTCGACGTCGAGCTGAACATGCCGCAGGGCGACAAGACCGCGCGCGCCGTGATCCGCGTGATCGACGTCATGACGTTCGACGATGCCGGCAAGTTCAGCTCGATGCGCGCGTTCTGGGGTCCGAGCGACATGGAACTGCTGGGCGCCTCGTGAGCGCCTCGCGGCTCGAGCGATGGGCCGACCAGCTGGAGCTGCAGCAGCTGGTCACCGATTACGCGTACGCCATCGACGAGCGTGCGTTCGAGCGGCTCGACGCCGTGTTCACGCCCGACGCCTGGATCGACTACTCGGCGATGGGCGGAATGGCGGCGCACTACCCGGAAATTCGGGCGTGGCTTGGCAAGGCGCTGAAGGATTTCCCGGCCTACATGCACCTGATCGGCAA
>CAZXXM010000096.1:0-9809 GCA_964644715.1 uncultured Salinisphaerales bacterium | reverse complement strand
CAAGAGCAGCGGCGCGCCATCGAAGGATTCCGCAAATCGGCTGGCCGATTCACCAAGCCTGGCGAACGCATCCGATATCGCGTCACTGAGGCCCTTGCTCGCACCGATTGCGGACTGTCAATCGCAATCCTGAGAACTTCGAAGCCAACAAGCCGATGCTCAGGCACCCGGACAAGATCTTTCCGGGACCGGTGCTGCGCATCCCGCAGTAACCTGCACCCACCAAAGGGCTCGCTGGCTCGCAAACGGGGCTTGCGTGAGCGTCGGGGAAAAGAGGTTCAACGCAAAAGAGAAAAGGACGCAAAGGAAAGTCGAGAGAAGTCCTTTGCGCTCTTTGCGCCTTTGCGCTCAAAGATTTCTTGGTGCCTCGAAGAAGCTGCGGCAATCCTCGGATCGAGAGTCGGCTCGCGCCTGCAACAGGCAGCCCTCGCCCGCGGTGCAGCGAGAACTTTTTTTCGGCAACCGTAGCCCGGACTTAGTCCGGGCTACGACGGCGGCCCGGTTCAGGCCAGCGCGGCGCGCGCCTCGGCGTACTCGCGGGACAAGCGCTCCACCATGACGCGCGTCGGCACCACGGCCTTGACCGCACCGATGCCCTGGCCGCAGCCCCAGATGTCCTTCCAGGCCTTCGACGTGTCGCTGCCGAAATTCATCTTGCTCGGATCGGCGCTCGGCAAATGGTCCGGGTCCATGCCCGACGCGATGATCGACGGCTTCAGGTAGTTGCCGTGCACGCCGGTGAACAGGTTCGAGTAGACGATGTCGTCCGAATTGCACTGCACGATGCAGTTCTTGTAGTCCTCGACGGCACGCGCTTCCTCGGTGGCGATGAAGGCGGAGCCGATGTACGCGAAGTCCGCACCCATCGCCTGTGCGGCCAGGACCGCGCGACCGTTGGCGATCGCGCCGCTGAGCGCCAGCGGGCCGTCGAACCACTCCCGCAGTTCCTGGATCAGCGCGAACGGGCTCTTGGTTCCCGCGTGTCCGCCTGCACCGGCCGCAACCGCGATCAATCCGTCCGCACCCTTCTCGATCGCCTTGCGCGCATGCGTGTTGTTGATGATGTCGTGCATCACGACGCCGCCGTAGCCATGCGCGGCCTCGTTGATTTCGACGCGCGCGCCCAGCGACGTGATGATCAGCGGCACCTTGTACTTCACGCACAGCGCCATGTCGGCATCCAGCCGCGTGTTCGACTTGTGAACGATCTGGTTGACCGCGAAAGGCGCTGCCTTGCGATCCGGATGGGCGCGGTCGTGGGCCGCCAGCGTCTCGGTGATCTCGGCCAGCCACTCGTCGAGCTGCGACGCGGGACGCGCATTGAGCGCCGGCATCGACCCGACGACCCCTGCCTTGCACTGCTCGATGACGAGCTTGGGCCAGCTGATGATGAAGAGCGGCGCGCCGATCACGGGAAGCGTCAGCGAGCGCAGCGCGGCGGGAAGCTTGGACATGAGACGGGGTCACCCACGTTTGAGGGGCCGCAAGCTTAGAGCGTGCGGACGATCCGGCCCAAGACTTTTGGACAGGCCGGCGCCCTCGCCACGGCGGGCGGCACGGCCCGCACCCGTCGACAACCCGGCTTACCCCGGGGGGCGCGCCGCGATGGCAGAGCGGAATTCACGCAGGCGCGCCTGCAGCTTCGCCGCGTTGTCGCGGCCGATCCGGAGCATCGCCTTCTGCCCCGACGACAAGGCTTCCAGCTCGGGATCGGCGAACACGTAGACGACCTTGGGCCGCGCCAGTGCGATCGGCTCGGAGACCACCGGCGTCGCCAGCAGGTGGTCGATGATCGCGATCAGGCGGTCGTTGAAGTAGCGCGCGCGCGGGTTGCCCAGCCGGTCGTATGCGTCCTGGAACAGCGGATAGAAGCGCCGATAGACCGCGGCGAGCTGCTGCATATCGACGTGATCGATCATCGTCATCAGCGGCGCATAGCGGGCGGCGTTGCCCGCATCGATGCTCACGGTGCCGTCCTTGCCCTGGACGCCGAAACTGCCGGGGATGCGCCGCACGGGGCGCAGCCACAACGGCAGCGGTTCGCGATCGAGCGAATCCACCATGAGCACGATGCGACGGATGATCTCGCGCGGAACGAGCAGCGCCTCGACCGGCGCGGCACCGAACAGCGCGCGCAACTCGCCCATCGCCTCGTCGTCGCTGTCCTCGAGCTCGGGCAGCGCCGGTCCGCCGGCCTCGGGCTCCGGCATCGGGTGTGCGATGGCGGGCTCGGCTTCCGGTTCCAGCACCTTGTCGGGCGCCAGTTCGGCGTCCTGCGCCGCCGTCGCCGCTTCCGGCTCCGGAATCTCCTGCTGCGTGCGGCCGTAAACCCACCACCAGCCGGCACCCAGGATCGCGACGCCGACCAGCACGCCCAGCCACGCCGCCCGCGTCATCATGAACGTCTCGCCTCCGATTTCTTCGCACGGAGTCTCGCCCGCGCGATGCCTACTCCGAAAGGGGGAATCGCCCCCGTTGTGCGCCGCGATACAACATTTGCACTCCAGTGAGCGTCGCAAAGTCCGTGCGCCGTCACCCTCGCCTCCAGGATCGCCGCCGTGAACGCCAGTACCGAAAGCTCCGTGCTGCACGAGACCCCGCTGGTTCGCGGAGTCCCTCTGTTCGGAAACGCGCTGGACATGGCGCGCGGCCCGGCAAAATTCTTCGTCGACTGCTACCGCAAGTACGGCCCCGTCTTCCGCATCCGTGTGCTGGGCCAGACCTACACCGTGATCGCCGGCCACGAAGCGGCCAATTTCATGAGCAGCCGCGAAGGTAAGGACAGCCTGCGCTCCAAGGAGTTCTGGCAGGGACTGGTCGAAGAATACGGCGCGACGAAAACCCTGGTGGGCGTCGACGGCGAACCGCACAAGCAGCTGCGCGACATCATGAAGCGCGGCTATTCGCGCGAGTCCATCCGCGGCCGTTACGACGAGCTGGTGAAGATCACCGACGGCGCGCTGGAGCGCGACTGGAAGGTCGGGCAGCTCGTGCCGGTGGTCGAGGCCATGCAATACCTGGTCGTCGACCAGCTGGGCACGATCCTGACCGGCAGCGCGCCACTCGAGTACGTCAAGGACATCCGCACGACGATCCTCTACATCCTCAACGTGCTGGTGACGCGCCAGCGGCCGAAATTCCTGCTCCGGAACCCGACGTACAAGAAGTCGAAGGCGCGCGTGTTCGAGCTGGGCCAGAAGATGATCGACGACTTCTACGCCAACCTGGGCAAGAAGCGGGACGAGGACAAGAACCTCATCGACGACATCATGCAGGCGCACGTCGACACGCCCGAGATCATGCCGGCCAGCGACCTGATCCTGACGCTCACCGGCCCCTACGTCGCCGGGCTCGACACCGTGGCCAACACGACGAGCGCCATCGTCTACACCGTGCTCAAGCATCCCGAGGTCTACGCGCGCATCCTGGCCGAGGTGGACGAGCTGTTCTCCGCCGAGAACGTCGACGAGGACGGCCTGATGAAGCGCCTGCCGACGCTCCATGGCGCGATCATGGAGACCATGCGGCTCTACCCGATCGCCGTCGCGCAGATGCGTACGGCCACCAAGGACTTCGTGTTCGCCGGCCACCTGATCCGCGAGAACGAACTGATGTACGTGGCCACCTCGGTGCCGCACTTCATGCAGGAGTTCTATCCCGACCCGGAGCGTTTCGACGTCGATCGTTACGCCAAGCCGCGCTCGGAGCACATGCAGTCCGGCGCCTACTCGCCGTACGGCCGTGGCCCGCACACCTGCCTGGGCAAGAGCCTGGCCGAGGTGCAGATCGCGCTGAGCATGGCGCGCATCTTCTACAAGCTCGACCTCGCGCTGGAGCCGGCCCATTACACGCTCAAGCTCAAGACCGCGCCCACGCCGGGCCCGGCCATGGACTTCAAGGTGCGCGTCAAGGGTCATCGCCACTAGGTCCCCTGTAGCCCGGAGGAAGTCGGGGGCGTCCCTCGCAAAACGCAGCGACACTCCCGAATTCGTCCGGGCTACGGATGGCGGCCCGTCCGGAAGGTAGCGGCGACCCGGCCCGCCGGAGCCTGCCGGTACAATGCCGCTCTTTCCGCACCCGGCGCGGCATTTCTCCCTAGCTCAATGGACAAGACCTTCGAACCTGGATCGATCGAGGCGCGCTGGCGCGCGTTCTGGGAGGGCCGCGGCTGCTACGCGCCTTCCGGCCAGGGTGAGCCCTACAGCATCATGATTCCGCCGCCGAACGTGACCGGCACGCTGCACATGGGCCACGCGTTCCAGCACACGATCATGGACGCGCTGATCCGCCATGCGCGCATGTCAGGCAAGGACACGCTGTGGCAGATGGGCACCGATCACGCCGGCATCGCCACGCAGATGGTGGTGGAGCGCAACCTGAAGGTCGAAGGCGTGGCCCGCCACGATCTGGGTCGCGAGAAGTTCGTCGACAAGGTCTGGGAATGGAAGGCGCATTCCGGCGGGATCATCGAGCAGCAGATCCGCCGCCTCGGCAGCTCGGTGGATTGGACCCGCAATCGCTTCACGATGGACGAGGGCTATTCGAAGGCCGTCGTCGAACACTTCGTGAAGCTGCACGAGGCCGGCCTGATCTATCGCGGCAAGCGCCTGGTGAACTGGGACCCGGTGCTGCAGACCGCGATCTCCGACCTCGAAGTGGTCAACGAGGAAGAGAACGGCAAGCTCTGGCACTTCCGTTATCCGCTGACCGACGGATCGGGCCACCTGGTCGTGGCCACGACGCGACCCGAGACGATGCTCGGCGACACCGCGGTGGCCGTTCATCCAGAGGACGATCGCTACCGCCATCTGATCGGCCGCACGGTGCGGCTACCGCTGGCGGACCGCGACATCCCGGTGATCGCGGACGACTACGTGGATCGCGAATTCGGCACCGGCGTGGTCAAGATCACGCCGGCGCACGATTTCAACGACTACCAGGTCGGTCAGCGCCACAAGCTTCCGCAGATCAACATCCTGACGCCGGTCGCCACGCTCAACGACGACGTGCCGCCGCCGTACCGCGGGCTCGACCGCTACGTGGCGCGCAAGAAGGTCGTCGCCGATCTCGAGGCTCTGGGGCTGGTCAACAAGATCGACGACCACAAGCTCAAGGTCCCGCGCGGCGATCGCAGCGGCGCCGTGCTGGAGCCTTATCTGACAGACCAGTGGTTCGTGGACCTGACGCGCAGGGAACTCGCCGACGGCCGTCCCGGCGGCTGGACCGCGATCACCAAGCCCGCGCTCGACGCGTTCGCCGACGGCCACATCCGCTTCGTGCCCGACAACTGGATCAACACCTACCGGCAGTGGCTCGACAACATCCAGGACTGGTGCATCTCGCGCCAGCTCTGGTGGGGTCACCGCATTCCGGCCTGGTACGACGCGCAGGGCAACGTCTACGTCGGCCGCAGCGAGGACGAGGTGCGTCGCAAGCATCCGCACCTGCATCCGTCCGAAGGCGGTCACAAGCTGACCCTGACGCAGGACAACGACGTGTTCGACACGTGGTTCTCGTCCGACATCTGGCCCATGGCCACGCTCGACTGGCCGACGCCGAACGAGGCGCTGCAGAAGTTCTACCCGAGCAGCGTGCTCGTGACCGGCTTCGACATCATCTTCTTCTGGGTCGCCCGCATGGTGATGATGGGGCGCTACTTCATGCAGGCCGATCGGCCGCAGGCCGGACCCGATCAATGGGTTCCGTTCCGCGAGGTCTACATCACCGGCCTGGTGAGGGACCCCGAAGGCAACAAGATGTCCAAGTCCAAGGGCAACATCCTCGATCCGCTCGACGTGGTCGACGGCATCGCGCTCGAAGACCTGGTGAAGAAGCGCACCACCGGCCTGATGAAGCCGGAGACCGCGCCCAAGATCGAGGCCAAGACGCGCAAGGACTATCCGAAGGGCATCGACGCGGTCGGTGCCGACGCGCTGCGCTTCACGTTCGCCGCGCTGGCGACGCAGGGCCGCGACATCCGCTTCGACGCCGCGCGCGCCGCCGGCTATCGCAACTTCTGCAACAAGATCTGGAACGCCGCGCGCTACGTGCTGATGAACTGCGAGGGCGAGGGCCAGGATTGCGGACTCGACCCTGCCCTGCCCTGCGAATTCTCGAGTGCGGACCGCTGGATCGTCTCGCGCCTGCAGAAGCTCGAAGCCGAGTGCGCCGAACACTTCCGCACCTACCGCTTCGATCTGCTGAGCACGGCGCTCTACCAGTTCATCTGGAACGAGTACTGCGACTGGTACCTGGAACTGTCCAAGCCCGCCTTGCAGAGCGGAAACGCGGAGCAGCAGCGCGGCACGCGCCGCACCTTGCTGCGCGTGCTCGAAACCTGGCTGCGCCTGCTGCACCCGCTGATGCCGTTCATCACCGAGGAGGTCTGGCAGCGCGTCAAGCCGCTGGCGGGCGTCGACGGCGAGACCCTGATGCTCTGCGCCTACCCGGTCGCCGACACGTCCCGCATCGACGAGGCCGCGGAGGCCGACATCGAGTGGCTCAAGGGCTTCATCCTCGGCGTACGCCAGATCCGCGGAGAGATGGACATCTCGCCGGCGAAGATCCTGCCGCTGCTGGTGCAGAACAGTTCGGCTTCCGATCTCGAGCGCATCCAGCGGCTGCGCGGCAGCATCGAGTTCCTGGCCCGCGTCGAATCACCGCGCGTGCTGGCCGCCGGAGAAGCCGCGCCGCAGTCGGCGAGCGCGCGCCTGGGCGACATGAACCTGCTGGTTCCGATGGCCGGGCTGATCGACAAGGACGCCGAGATCGCGCGCCTGGCGCGCCAGATCGAGAAGCTCGAAAGCGATCTCGAAAAAGTGCAGACCCGTATCGCGAATCCGAATTTCGGAAAGGCGCCGGAAGCGGTGCAGCAGCAGGCGCGTGATCTGGCCGACAAGCAGCGCCGCGATCTGGCCGCGTTGAAGGAGCAGTCCGCGAAGATCGCGGCGCTCTAGTCTGGACACAAGGAATCGTTCCTTCTCACTCAGGGAGAAGCTGCCCCGAAGGGGCGGATGAGGGAGCGTCTTCGCAGTGCCGACGACTCTCCCTCACCCCCGACCCCTCTCCCTCCGGGAGAGGGGAGCAAGGCTCAGGCCGCGCTCGAATCCGGCTTGCGCGGGCGCACCATGCGCAGGCCCGGCTTGCCGCGCGGCAGCATCGGCGCCGGCGACGCCAGCTGGCGTCCTTCAAGACGCTGCAGGCAGCGGTCCAGCGACTGCGCGATCGCCGTCTGGATGCGGATCGCCTCGATGCGCGGCCACGCCGCGCGCTCGCCTTCGAGCATGAAGCGCTGCACGTCCGAGAGCTTCGGGTTCGACGTGACGTTCGCGTAACGCCACAGGCTGACGTCCGGGAAAATGTTGATGTTCCCCCGGTATTCCTGGTCGAGGATGCTGGTGGCGGTGTCGATGGTCTGGCTGACCGTCGGCACCGGCAGCACCGCGCGCGCCAGCTTCAGCAGGCCGCTGGCTTGCGAGCGCAAGGTGGCGCTGGCGTACATCTTCGCGCCGTGCGCGATGCCGGCCGCGCCGGGCTCGCGCCGCGTCACGAACGGCACCACGTGCGGATTGGTCTGGCTGACGATGAAGTGGTTGACGTTGTGCAGCCGCCTCAGACGCAGCATCGGCAGGTCGGATTTCAGCGAGCCGTCACTCCAGCGCAGCAGCGGCATCCACGGCATGCGATCGCCGTTCTCGTCGCGGGTCATCAGCATCACCGGCGGGAACAGCACCGGAACCGCGCAGCTGGCGAGCACCGCTTCGCGCAGGTACAGGTACGGGAATGTCAGGTAGTTGAGCAGCCGCGGCGCCTGGTTGGCACCGGCCGGCGACACCGTGATGTTCACGATCCGGCCCGACAGCTTGTAGGCCTCGTCGAAGCTCAGGTCCTTCACGTTCTTCGAGATCGCGCGGCGCAGCTGGCTCTGGTCCATCAGCGCGCGTCGCCGCCACATCTGCTTGGGATTCAGCATCCGCCAGAAGTGGTAGTAGGCGCTCTCCGGATCGAGCAGGGTCTCGAGATCGTCCGGCGCGCGCGTCCCCACCGTGGCGGCGACCACGCTTCCGGCGCTCGAACCCGACATCACCACGGGCAGCACGTTCTCGCGGAACAGGGCCTTGACCACGCCGACGTGGAACAGGCCCAGCGTCGCGCCCCCCGACAGCATCAGTGCCGACCGTCCGTACGACTGCGCGGTCTCGCGAAAGAACGCGAGCTTCTGCGCGTCGCCGAATTCCGGGTGATCGGTGTCGCAAAGTTCCTCGAGCGCGGAACAGACCTCGGCCACGTAGTCGACGACGAGCTGCTTGGTGCCGATGCGCGCCCGTCCGTAGATCTCGGGATTGCCGATATTGCCCAGGTTCCAGTGCAGGCCCTGGCGCAGGTGATGGGCCAGCCGGCGGATCTCGCCTTCTTCCCGGCAGCTGCGGATCTGCCGCAGGCGCGAACGGATCAGCCGCCAGTCGTAGAGCTCGGAGGTCTCGTCCGCCTTCCATTCGTCGTAACCCTCGGCCCGATCCAGCTGGGCCGCGGCGTCTCGCCAGGTGCGGTAATCCTGTGCGTGGGCCAGCGCGTCCAGGGCCTCGCGTTTGTGTCGATCCAAGGCCAGCCTCTCCTGGTGAACGAAAGGTATGGTCCCCCATCGCCGGTGAAAACGGCAATCCTGGAACACTAGGCGCATTCGCCGATTGACAGGCCGTCCTCGCTCAGGTCGGCCGGGCGCAAAGGCTACACTCGTGGCGACTCCCCCTCATCGCAATGCCCACGCATGAACGCAGCGCTCAAGGCCGCCCAGACCGCGCTCAACGGCATCATTCTCGGAAAGGAAGCGCAGCTGCGCCTGGCGCTGACCTGCTTGATCGCACGCGGCCACCTGCTCATCGAGGACATCCCCGGCGTGGGCAAGACGACGCTCGCGCTGGCCCTGGCCAAGGTGCTGGGTCTGGATTTCCAGCGGGTGCAGTTCACCTCGGACCTGCTGCCGGCCGACATCCTCGGGGTGTCGATCTTCGAACAGGCGAGCTCTTCGTTCCGCTTCCATCCGGGCCCGGTGTTCGCGCAGATCATGCTCGCGGACGAAGTGAACCGCGCCAGTCCGAAGACGCAGTCCGCGCTGCTCGAGGCCATGGAGGAGCGACAGGTGACAGCCGAGGGCGAGACGCGTCGCCTGCCCGAACCTTTCTTCGTCATCGCCACGCAGAATCCGGCGCACCAGATCGGCGTCTTTCCGCTCCCCGAATCGCAGCTCGACCGCTTCCTGATGCGGCTGTCGCTCGGCTATCCACCGGTCGTCGCCGAGCGCGCGCTGCTGATGGACCGCGATCGACGCGACCTGTTGTCGGAACTCGCACCCTCGATGCGCGCCTCGGAGCTGCTGGAGCTCCAGGCGCAGACGCGTGACGTCAGGACCTCGCCGGCGCTGATCGAATACATCCTGGCCCTGCTGCGCGCGACGCGCGAACACGCCGGGCTCAGACAGGGCCTGTCGCCACGCGCCGGCCTCGCGTTGCGGCGGGCGGCGCAGGCCTTCGCGCTGATCGACGGGCGCAGCGCCGTCATTCCGGAAGACGTCCAGGCCGTGTTCGTGCCCTGCGTCGGCCACCGCCTGATGCCGGCGAACGAGTCGGGCGGCGGCGCACCGACCGCCGAAGAGATCCTCGCCAGCGTGGCGATTCCCTGAGCCTCCGGACGACATCGCCGACAGGCTCCATGGCGACTTCCTCCTCGGCCTCCGATACCCCGTCGGCAGGGATCCTCCGCTCGCTGCTGCATCCGCTGCGATGGGCGCAGCAGCGCATCGACGCCTGGGT
>CAZXXM010000095.1:0-9854 GCA_964644715.1 uncultured Salinisphaerales bacterium | reverse complement strand
ACGCCCGAGGAGTTCCGCCAGCTCGTCGTGAAGTCCGACTCGACCGGCCTGGTGCGACTGGGCGACATCGCCGACGTGGACCTGGGCGCCGAGACCTACGAAAAGAGCGCGTTCTGGAACGGCGCCCCGGCGCAGTTCATCGCCATCAAGGTGCGCCCCGACGCAAACGTGCTGGAGACGATCGGCCGCGTCACCGACGTCTACCCGGGTATCGTCGCGCGCCTGCCGCAGGGCGTGTACGCGCAGATCGGCTACGACGCCACCAAGTACATCCGCGAAGCCATCAGCGAGGTCGAGAAGACCTTGATCGAAGCGGTGCTGATCGTCGTCGTCGTGATCTTCCTGTTCCTCGGCTCGGTGCGCAGCGCACTGATCCCGGCGGTGACCGTGCCGCTGTCGCTGGTCGGCGCGATGTTCCTGATGTTCGTGTTCGGCTTCACGATCAACCTGCTGACGTTGCTGGCGATGGTGCTCGCCATCGGCATGGTCGTGGACGACGCGATCATCGTGCTCGAGAACATCCATCGGCACATCGAGGAAGGCATGAAACCGATGGACGCCGCCATCCAGGGCGCACGCGAACTGGTCGGCCCGGTCATCGCGATGACGATCACGCTGGTGGCCGTCTACACGCCGATCGGCTTCCTGACGGGACTGACCGGTACCTTGTTCACCGAGTTCGCATTCACCCTGGCCGGCGCCGTCGTGATCTCCGGCATCGTGGCGCTGACGCTCACGCCGATGATGTGCGCGCGCATCATCCAGCCCACGCACGGCGAAGGTGCCAAGCCCAACAAGCTCGCCGACTGGCTGGACGCACGCTTCGAGTCGCTGCGCAGCGGCTACAAGCGCCGCCTGCACAGCGCGTTGAATACGCATCACGTGATCGGCGTGTTCGGCGCCGTGGTGCTGGTGTCCTGCTTCTTCCTGTTCCGCAGCCTGCCCGGCGAACTGGTGCCGGAAGAGGATTCCGGCTTCTTCGGCATCTTCATCGAATCGGACAACTTCGCCACGCGCGAGTACACAGAGCAGTGGCTCAAGCCGATCCACGAGATCGTGGCCAAGGTGCCCGACGTCGAGAACCTCTTTTCGTTCACGGCCCTGTTCACGGCCGATCCGAACACCGGCTTCGTCGGCATCATGGCCAAGCCCTGGAGCCAGCGCGACCGCCACATCTCGGAACTCGTGGCCGACGTCACCGGTGCCACGGCGAACAACGCCGGGCTTCGCATCTCGGTGTTCCAGCCGCCGCCGCTGCCCTCGCCCGGTCGCGGCTACCCGGTGGAGATCACGCTCAAGTCCACGCGCGCGCCGCTGCAGATGGCGGAGTTCGCCGACGAGATGATCGCCAAGGCGATGGCGTCGAAGAAATTCATCTTCATGGTGCCGGAGATGCGCATCAACCTGCCGACGGCCGTGGTCGACATCGACCGCGACAAGGCGGCGCTGATGGGCATCGACATGGCGCGCGTGGGCGCGGACCTGTCGGCCGCTCTTTCCGGAGGCGAGGTCAACAAGTTCTCGTTCGACAGCCGCAGCTACAAGGTCATCCAGCAGGTCACGCGCGGAGAGCGCCTGGATCCCAAGCAGCTCGAGAACTACTACACGCGTGCGCGCGACGGCAGCCTGGTTCCCTTGTCGACCATCGTGACGATGCACGAGGAGGTGCTGCCGCGCTCGCGCAACCACGCGCAGCAGCTCAACGCCGCGCCGATCCTGGGCGTACAGCGACCCGGCGTTTCGCTGAGCGAGGCGCTGACCGAACTCGAAACGATCGCGAAGTCGTCTCTGCCCTCCGACGTGCAGATCGATTACACGGGCACGTCGCGCCAGTACAAGCAGGAAGGCTCGGCGATGCTCTACACCTTCGGCTTCGCGCTGATCGTGATCTACCTGGTGCTCGCCGCGCAGTTCGAATCCTTCCGTGATCCGCTGATCATGCTCGTCAGCGTGCCGATGTCGATCTGCGGCGCCTTGCTGTTCCTCAACATCTTCGGCATGACCAACAACTTCCAGCTGACGAAGTTTCCAGGCATGACCTTGAACCTGTACACGCAGGTGGGGCTGCTGACCCTGGTGGGCGTCATCACCAAGCACGGCATCCTGATCGTGGAATTCGCCAACAAGCTGCAGCAGAAGGAAGGCCTGTCGAAGCGCGACGCCATCGAGGAAGCCACGAGCATCCGCCTGCGTCCGGTGCTGATGACGACCGCCGCGCTGGTGGTGGCCATGATCCCGCTGCTGACCGCCTTCGGTCCGGGCGCCGCCGCGCGCTTCTCGATGGGCCTGGTCATCACGGCGGGCATGACGATCGGCACGGCTTTCACCCTGTTCGTGGTCCCGGCCATGTACCTCTACCTCGGACGCGACTACGCTGCGCTCTCCAAAACCTCATCCGCCCCGGCATCGCCCGCGGCCAGAGCGCACTAGATGCCAAAAATCGTCTTCATCGAAGCCAGCGGGAAAGAGCACGTCGTCGAAGCCAAGACCGGCGAGTCCGTGATGCTGGCGGCCACCGGCAACATGGTGCCGGGCATCCTGGCGGATTGCGGCGGCAGCTGTACCTGCGCCACCTGCCACGCCTATCTGGATGAGCGCTGGGTCGACAAGACGCCGCCAGTCGGCGAGGACGAGGCGGCGATGCTGGAAGGCGCGCTCGATGGATTGCCGAACAGCCGCCTCACCTGCCAGGTCATCGTCAGCGACGAACTCGACGGTGCCGTATTCCGGTTGCCGGCCTCGCAGTATTGAAGCTGTTATCGAACGTTCGGGGCGCCGGGACAAACGGCTAACGCAAAGGCCGCAAAGGCAAAAGAAAGGCGCAAAGGAAATCTGATTTTCCTTTGCGCCTTTCTTTGCTTCTCTTCGCGTCCTTTGCGTTAGCCGTTGTTGCGGCGCAACCCATTCGCGATTCCGTCGATGCGGCTGCTCATCGTCGCGACAGGATCGCCGCGACCGCGGCCAAGTCTTCTTCGGTGTCGACACCGCGCGACGGCGGGCTCTGCGTGATACCCACGCGAATCCGGAATCCGTGACTCAACGCGCGCAGCTGCTCGAGGGCCTCGCACTGTTCGAGATCGCCCGGCGGCAGCTCGCTGAACTGCGAGAGGCTGCCGACGCGATAGGCGTAGAGCCCGATGTGCCGGTACGCGAGCTCGGGCGGCATGTGCGCCGCGGGCTCGCTCGCCGCAGCCGGATCGCGCTTCCAGGGAATCGGCGCGCGCGAGAAGTACAGCGCGTAACCGCGCCGGTCCATCACCAGCTTCACGACGTTCGGATTCAGCCAGTCTTCCGCGGTGTGCAGCGGATGGCAGAACGTGGCGATGTCGGCCGCCGCATCCTCGTCGAGCAAGCGGGCCGCCTCGCGGATCAGCGCAGACGGCATCAAGGGTTCGTCGCCCTGCAGATTCACGACGACACATTCGCGGTCCCACCCTTCGGCACGCGCGACCTCGTTGACCCGGTCGGTGCCGGACTGGTGCGTGGCGGCGGTGAGACGGACCTCGGCGCCGAAGTCGCGCGCCGTCCTGGCCACGGTCTCGTCGTCGGTCGCGATCACCACCTGCTCCGCACCGCTCGCCCGGGCCGCTTCCCAGACGTACCGGACCAGCGGCTTGCCCGCGATGTCGCGTACCACCTTGCGAGGCAACCGGGTCGACCCGAGCCGGGCCGGGATGACGACCTTGAATCTCATCCCCGCGCCGGTCCGAGTTCCTCGTCGCTCAGCGCGCGGGCCTCGTCCTCGAGCATCACGGGGATGCCGTCGCGCACCGGGTACGCCAGCCGCGACGCGCGGCACCACAACTCGTTGTGTTCGGGGCGCCATTCCACCGGTGCCTTGGTGACCGGGCAGACCAGGATGTCGAGAAGACGCTTGTCGAGCATGGGAACGAAGCGGTTCAGCGGTTCGGACGGGCACAGGATTGTTGCACAAGCGCGCGGACACGGGCCTCCGCGGCCTCTTCGAAATGAGCCTGCACCGGCACCGAAAAATGCGAGGGACCGGCGAATGCGCGGCACTTCACGGCGTCCTTTTCGGTCATCAGCACGTTCGCGCCGTCGAGGAACTGGATGTCCTGGCTGCTGAACGGATGATGATCCGCGAACGCGTGCTCGATGACGTCGATGCCGCGCGCGCGCAGCATGTCGAAGAAGCGTTTCGGATGGCCGATGCCCGCCACCGCGTGCACGCGCTGGCCGACGAAACGGTCCAGGTGAACGGCCACGCCGCCACTCAGCGGGACGGCCCCGGAGGCCCGCAACTGCATCTCGATCTGCGCGCCGTGCCGCGCGTCGAAACCGCCGCCGTTGACCACCACCAGCGGGATCTCGCGCAGCCGCGTCGCCGGCTCGCGCAAGGGCCCCGCCGGCAGCAGCGCGCCGTTGCCCAGGCCGCGGGCGCCGTCGACGACGCAGATCTCCAGAGCACGCGCCAGCGCGTAGTGCTGCAGGCCGTCGTCCGAGACGATCACGTCGACATCGGCTTGCTCGATCAGTGCGCGCGCCGCCGCGACCCGGTCGGCTCCTACCATGACCGGTACCGCGGTGCGGCTCGCCACCAGCAGCGGCTCGTCGCCGGATTCCGACACCGGCGTGCGCACCGAGACGCGCCAGGGATAGCGCGGCGCATTGCCTCCGTACCCGCGCGAGATCACGCCGGGGCGATAACCCCATTCGCGCAGCCGTTCCACCAGCCAGATCACGAAGGGCGTCTTGCCGGTTCCCCCGACCGCGAGATTGCCAACGACGATGACCGGCGCGTCGAGCGAAGACGCTCTCGCCTGCAGCCGCGAGCGTCGGTGGCGCACGATGGCGCCGAACAACAGGGACAGCGGACGCAGCATCAGGGGCGCGGGCTGCTGCGAGGAATACCAGCGTCGCTCGAGCCAGTCGCGCACCCTTGGCGTCCTATCCGGCTTCCTGGAACTGCATGCGGTGCAACGCGGCGTAATGCCCGTCGAGCGCGAGCAGTTCTTCGTGCCGGCCCTCCTCGAGCACGCACCCGTCCTGCATCACGACGATGCGATCGGCCTTCTGGATCGTCGACAAGCGATGCGCGATGACCAGGGTCGTGCGCCCGACGACGAGACGTTCCAGCGCCGCCTGGATCAGGCGCTCCGATTCGGTGTCCAGCGCCGAGGTCGCCTCGTCGAGGATCAGGATCGGCGCATCCTTCAGCAGCGCGCGGGCGATGGCGATGCGCTGGCGCTGGCCGCCTGATAGCTTCGATCCGTTCGGGCCCAGCGGCGTGGCGAATCCCTGCGGCAGCTTTTCGATGAATTCCCAGGCATGCGCCGCCTTCGCCGCCTCGATGATGCGATCCTCGTCGGGCATCGGCGACATGCCGTACGCGATGTTCTCGGCCACCGTGCTGTCGAACAGGCGCACCTGCTGGTCCACCAGAGCCACCTGGCGGCGCACGCGTTCGACCGGGTAGTCGCGTAGGTCGTAGCCGTCGAGCAGCACGGTGCCCTGGTCCGGATCGTAGAAGCGCGGCACCAGCGACAGCAGCGTGGACTTGCCCGAACCCGAGCGGCCGACGAACGCCACCGTCTCGCCGGCGTTGACCTTCACCGACACACCGCGCAAGGCCTCCGCCGCGTCTTCCTGGTAGCGGAAGCGCACGCCGCGGAATTCGAGCTCGCCGCGCGCGCGTCCGAGCTCGCGATCGCCACCGGCAGGCTCGCGCTCCTGCGCCATCAGGCGGAACACGTCGGCCGCCGCGGTGATGCCACGCTGCAGCTTCTCGTTGACGTTGGTCAGCGACTTGATCGGGCCGAGCAGTCCGAGCATCGCGCCCATGAAGGCGACGAACGTGCCCGGCGTGATCTTCTCGAGCATCTCCGGCTGCGTGGCCACGAAGATGATCGACGCGATGGCCATCGCCGCGATGAACTGGATCACCGCCTCGCTGCTGGCCTTGGTCGCCACGATCTTCATCGCCAGCGAACGCGCGCGTTCGTTGACGACGCCGAAGCGCGCGCCTTCCAGCGGCTGTGCGTTGTGCACCTTGACCACGCGCTGGCCGCCGATGGTTTCCTCCGCCGCCTGCGTGACCACGCCGACGTTCTCCTGGATGCGCTTCTGCACCATCCGGAACCGCCTCGAGACGTAGCGCAGGATCACCGCGATCACCGGCGCTACGATCATCACGAACAGCGCGAGTTTCCAGTTGAGCCAGAACATCAGGCAGATCAGCCCGATCACCGTCAGGCCATCCTTGATCAGCGAGGTCAGCACGTTGGTCGTAGCGTCCGCGACCTGCTCGACGTGATACGTCAGCCGAGCGATCAGCTGGCCGGTGCTCATGCGGTCGTAGAAGCGCGTGGGCATCGCCAGCAGATGTTCGAACACCTGGCCACGCAGCGCCTTGACCACGTGGCGCGCGACCCAGCTCATGCCGTAGATCGCCGCGAAGCTGGCGACGCCGCGAACGACGAACAGGCCCATGATGGCCCAGGGCATGATCCGGATCGTCTCGGGATCGCGCTTGACGAAGCTGCCGTCGAGCAGCGGCTTGAGCAGGCTCATGTAGCCCACTTCGGTGGCCGCGACGGCGACCATGCCCACGGCAGCGGCGGCAAACACCTTCCAATGCGGCAGTGAATAGCTCAGCAGCCGCTTGTAGACGGTGAATGGCCTGTCGTCGATCTCGGAAGTGAAGCGCATGGAGGCGCGCATGGTAGCAATACCGATCGGCACGACCTGCGCGCCCGGGGCGTAAACTCGCGGCACGACACGATCCACACGAGGCCCGTATGTCCGGCAAGACGCTTTTCGAGAAGATCATCGCGCGCGAGATCCCCGCCAAGTTCCTGCACGAGGACGAACTGTGCGTGGCCATCAGCGACGTCAATCCGCAGGCGCCGATGCACCTGCTGGTGATCCCGCGCAAGCCGATGCCGCGACTCTGCGATGCCACGCCCGAGGATCAGGCGCTGCTCGGTCACCTGATGCTGGTGGCCAACAAGGTGGCCGCGGACGCCGGCTACGGTGACGCCTTCCGGCTGATCGTCAACAACGGCGCGGCATCCGGGCAGAGCGTGTTCCACCTGCATCTGCATGTGTTGGGTGGGCGCCCGCTGAAGTGGCCGCCGGGCTGACGTTCCCGTAGCTCGGGCGTGCTTATTCGCCGCCGAGATAGCGGAAGCGGACGCGATTCGTCAGTCCGCAGAACAGCTCGTAGGGGATCGTGCCCGCGCGCTCGGCCACTTCTTCGGCGGGCAGCGCCTCGCCGAAGATCAGCACCGGATCGCCGACCTGGGCGTCCGCGATGCCACGCAGGTCCACGGTGATCATGTCCATCGATACGCGGCCCGCCAGCGGTGCGCGGCGGCCGCGCACGATCACCGGGGATCCGTTCGGCAGCGCCCGGTGCAGACCGTCCGCGTAACCGACCGTCACCACGCCGATCGGCATGCGTTCGGGACAAACGTACGACGCGCCGTACCCGATCGGTTCGCCGGCCTCGTAGGTGCGGATCGCAAGGATGCGGCTTTCGAGATTCAGGGCCGGCTGGAACCCGAGTTCCGCGCCTGTCTTGCCGGGCAAAGGACTCGCGCCGTACAGCGCCAGCCCGGGGCGAACCCAGTCACGCCGCGCCGAGGGCCAAGCGATCAGCCCAGCCGAGTTGGCAATCGATCGCGCGCCCGGCACGCCGGCGAGCGCGCGGTCGAAAGCTCCGATCTGGTCGAGCGTTGCCGACGCTTCCGTTTCGTCCGCGCGCGCCAGGTGCGTGATCCACCCCTGGAAGCGCCATGAGGGATGACGCGCGAGTGCCTGGCGCAGCCGTGGCACCGCGTCGAGCGGAAAGCCGAGCCGGTGCATGCCGCTGTCGAGCTTGAACCACACCGCGATGTTGGAACCGCTCGGCATCGCTTCGAGCAGTTCGATCTGCCAGAACGCGTGCACGACGACCTGCAGGCCTTCGTAGGCCGCCAATGCGGCCTCGTCCGGCGACAACACGCCTTCGAGAAGCGCGATCGGCGCCCGCAGGTGCGCCTCGCGCAGCTCCTGGGCCTCTTCCATGCAGGCCACCGCGAGTGTGTCGACACCCGCCTCGTCCAGTGCACGTGCCACTGGCACCGCGCCGTGACCGTAGGCGTCGGCCTTCACCGCCGCCATCACGCGCGACGATGGGGCGAGCTTCCGGACCTGCCGCAGATTGTGCTGGACCGCGGACAGGTTCACCGTCGCGGTGACGCGCGGGATCATTCGTAACCGGCTCCGCCCACGCGATCTTCGAACTTGGTATTCGCGCCGACGAAGCTCAGCGGAATCGTTGCCAGCGGACCGTTACGCTGCTTGGCGATGATGACCTCGGCCTCGCGCTCGTCCTTGGTCTTGTCGTAGACCCAGTCGCGATAGATGAAGACCACCAGATCGGCGTCCTGCTCGATACCGCCGGACTCGCGCAGGTCCGACATGCGCGGACGCTTGTTGTCGCGGTTCTCCAGGCCTCGATTGAGCTGCGAGAGCGCGATGATCGGGATCGCCAGTTCCTTGGCCAGCGACTTGAGCTGGCGCGAGATCTCGCTGACCTCCTGCACGCGGTTGTCGCCCTTGCCCGGCACCTGCATCAGCTGGATGTAATCCACCACCATCAGGCCGATGTTCTCGCGCTGCTTGAGACGACGCGCCTTGGCGCGCAGGTCCATCGGCGACAGGCCACCGGCCTCATCGATGAACAGCGGCGACTCGCGCAGGCGGCCCATGGCCCAGACCAGCGCGTCCATCTCGGCGTCGCCGAGATTGCCGTCGCGCAGGTTCTTCAGCGCCACGCCGCTGCGCGACGACAGCACGCGCAGGCCGAGCTGCTCGGCGCTCATTTCCATGCTGAACACCGCGACGCCGATCTTGCGGTCGATCGCGACGTTCTCGGCGATGTTCATCGCCAGCGAGGTCTTGCCCATCGACGGACGCGCCGCGAGGATCATCAGGTCGCCGGGGCCCAGGCCGGACGTGGCCCTGTCGAACTCCTTGAAGCCCGAGGGCAGGCCCGCCGCACCGCCCGGATTGTCGCGGACCGACTGAATGCGCTCGAACACCTGGTCGAGCACCGCCGGCATGCGAAAGTAGTCGGTCTTGCCCTTCGCGCCGCGTTCACGGATTGCGAACACGGCCTGCTCGGCCTGATCGATCAGCTCGGGCGTCTCGCGTCCGTCGGGACGGTAGCCGAGCTCCGCGATGTCGCCGCCGGCCGCGATCAGGCTGCGCAGCACCGAGCGCTCGCGCACGAGATCGGCATAGGCCATGACGTTGGCCGCACTCGGCGTCTCGTTGGCCAGGGTTCCGAGATAGGACAGTCCGCCCGCTTCTTCGAGCTGCCCCCGGATGCGCAGGTGCTCGCTGAGCGTGACGAAATCGCAGGGCTTGGCGGCGCCGATGAGATCGCAGATGCCGCGCCAGATCAGCTGGTGGTCGGCGCGGTAGAAATCCTGTTCGCCGAGCCGGTCGGCGATGTCGTTCCACGCGCGATTGTCGAGCAGCAGCCCGCCGAGCACGGCCTGCTCGGTTTCGATCGAATAGGGAGCCTGGCGCGGCGGCGGTGTCAGCGAACGAATCTGGGCCATGGGCATCGCCTCTAGGAATGAAGTCAGTCTAGCGCCGCAGGGCCTCCGCAACTGTGGACGACGCTGTGGGATTCGTGTGCGAGAGGTGTGCGCCGACGGTTCGTTGCCGGCGCGTGCGTCAAGAGCGGGAAAAGGCTAACGCAAAGGCGCAAAGGAAAAAGAGAGAACGCGAAGAAAGGCGGAAAGCACTGAAGGATCACAACGGACACCATTCAATACAAATCCTTTGCGTCCTTTCTTTTCCTTTGCGCCTTTGCGTTAGCCGTTGTTTCGGCACCGACA
>CAZXXM010000094.1:4533-9922 GCA_964644715.1 uncultured Salinisphaerales bacterium | reverse complement strand
TCGGCGGCACGCTGTCGGGCAGCCTGCCCGGCCTCGATGGCCTGCCGGTCGTCGGGGGTGTGCTGAGCGGCTCGATCGGGGGTGGAGCCGGCGGACTGCTGGGCAGCCTGCCGGTCGTCGGCGGCGCGCTGAGCGGCTCGGTCGGCGGCTCGACCGGCGCGCTCGCGGGTCTGCCGGTCGTCGGTGGCCTGTTGAGTGGCAGCGTCTCGGGCGGCCTGCCCGGCCTCGACGGTCTGCCGGTGGTGGGCGGACTGCTGAGCGGCTCGCTCAGCGGCACCGTCGGCGGACTCACCAACCTCCCGGCCGTCAGCGGCATGGCCAACGGGCTGGTGTCCGGCGCGCTGCCGGTGCTCGGCCAGCTGCCGGTGTCGACGGTGACGAACGGCCTGGCGCTCTAAGACGTCGGAGCGGGGCGCCTACCTGGCGCCCGAACCCCGCGGCGGCTCTGCCCCGCGGGGTTTTTCATGGGCAACGCCCGGACGCAGTCCGGGGTTGCGTCATCTAGGAAGCGACACCCCGGACTTCGTCCGGGCTAAGTGGGCGTTTGTTTCCATTGCGTGAGCTGCGCGAGCCGGCGACGCGCGATTTCTTCGCCGACTGCGGGGCCGGTGAAGCCGTCGGCCAGGACGGCCGCGTTGGCCACGGCCGCGGCCTTCGCGGCGGCGCGCAGGTAATCCGTCTGCGGATACGGATCGTCTTCGAAACCGAGGCGCCCGCGGGCGTCGCATTCGCAGGCGGCGAGTGCCTGCTCGAAACGGCCGGATTTGCGGAACGCGTCGAAGCGCTCCAGCAGGTCGAGCAGAGTCTTGGGCCGCAGTTCGCGCACCTTGTGCACCAGCAGGTGATCGCGCGTGACCATCAACGCGAGATCGCGCGCGGCATTGGGGACGCGCAGGCGTTCGCAGAACTGCTTCACCAGCGGCAGGCCGCGCAGGTCGTGGCCGCGGTGACTCGGCAGCTCGCCCACGGGCGTCGCCGCCTTGCCCAGGTCGTGCAGCAAGGTGGCGATGCGTACCTCGATGCCGTGCTGCGCACGCACCGCGGCGTCCACGCACATCAGCGTGTGCACCAGCGTGTCCACCTCCGGGTGGTAGTCCGCGCGCTGCGGCACGCCGGACAGCGCCGCGAGCTCGGGCATCACGCGCGCCAGCGCGCCGCAGGCGTGCAGCACTTCGAAGAACGTCGCGGGCCGCGGCTCCATCAGGGCCCGCTCGGTTTCCTTCCAGACCCGTTCGGCCACGAGGTGATCGGCCTCGCCCGCCGCGACCATCGATCGCATCAGCTCCATCGTGTCGTCGGCGACGCGAAATCCGAGCGGCGCGAAGCGCGCGGCGAAGCGCGCGATGCGCAGGATGCGCACCGGGTCCTCGGCGAACGCGGGCGAGACGTGGCGCAGCAGGCGCGCGTCGAGATCGCGCAGCCCGCCGTGCGGATCGATCAGCGTTCCGTCCTCGTGCTGCGCCATCGCGTTGATCGTCAGGTCGCGCCGCCACAGATCGTCTTCGAGCGTGACCTCGGGACCGGTGTGGAACTGGAAGCCGTGGTAGCCGCGCCCGGACTTGCGCTCGGTGCGGGCCAGTGCGTACTCCTCCTGCGTCTTCGGATGCAGGAAGACCGGGAAGTCCTTGCCGACCGGCCGGTAGCCCTGCGCGACCATTTCTTCGGGCGTGGCACCGACGACGACCCAGTCGCGTTCCTTCACCGGCAGGCCCAGGCGCGCGTCGCGCACCGCGCCGCCCACTAGGTACCGCTTCATCGTCGCGAAGCGATGCGAATGTCCCTCGCCCGCGCAGCGGGAGAGGGGGGGACCGTCGACGGAGTCGACGGTGGGGTGAGGGCGGTCGGCATGCCGACCGACATCGGATAGGTCTTCATCGTCGCTATTCCAGGCGTCCGACGGGCGCGAGGTCCGCCGAGATCGGCGTGAGCCAGGACGTCATGCGCTGCGGCTTGCCGCTCGCTTCCCAGCCGAACACCGTGCTGTGCCAGGCGATGCGCTGGATGTAGTTGCGCGTCTCGTTGAACGGCACGTTCTCGATCCAGACGTCGGTCTCCAGCGGCTGCGCCGGCAGCCAGCGCCGCACGGCGTTCGGGCCCGCGTTGTACGCGCCGAGCACGAGCACGAAACGGCCGCCGAAGGTCTCGAACTGCTCGCGCAGGTAGGTGGTGCCGAGCAGCAGGTTGGTCAGCGGATCGAACAGGCTCTCTTCGCTCGGCTTGTCGAAGCCGTTGCGTCGCGCCACCGCGCGCGCCGTCTCCGGCAGCAGCTGGAGCAGGCCGAGCGCGTTGGCCGACGATCTTGCGCGCGGGTCGTACAGGCTTTCCTGGCGCAGCACGCCCCAGACCCATTCCGCCGGCAGCTGCGCGCGCTTGGCGGCGTTGGCCAGCTCCGACGCGTAAGGCCGCGGATACAGCAGGTCGAAGTCGTCGAAGACCTCGGCGCGCGTCGACGTGGCGACCGCCTGCAGATGCCAGCCCCACGCGGAAGCCACGCGAGCGGCTTCGAGCAGGTGTGCGGCGTCGAAGTTCTTCGTCGCCTCGTTCCACTCGGCGCGGGCCCAGGGCAACTGCTCGATCCTCCAGGCCTCGCGGGCGCGCACCAGGCCCGGCGTGTCGCCGATCAGCTGGCGCGCCGCGGCATCGCCGGGACGCACCTGCGTGCGCGGCGCATAGGCACGGCCCAGGCGCTCGGAGGCGAGCACGGCGTAGTAGCCGTACTCGGTGGTGAGCCGCGTGTAGTCGTCCGACGCGGGTTCGCGCCGATCGAGCTTCTCTGCGACGCGCGCGCGCCAGTAGCGCCAGCGCGGCTGCTCGCCCAGCGCCGGCGGCATCCGCGCGATCCAGTTCGCGGCCTGCGCCCAGTCACCGGCCCACAGCGCCGCTCGCACGCGCCACTCGTGCGCACGCTCGTCCATGGCCGTCTCGGGTACCTGGCGGAACAGGCCGACCGTCTCCGGCCGGCGGCTCCAGGCCAGGTTCAGCGCGATCTCGCGGCGCATCTCGCCGACACCGCTGGGCGACTGCAGCGCGCGCATCGAGCAGGGCTGGCCGCACGCGGCCTCGAGCCGCGCCGCGACGACGGCGGCGTTGTCCGGGTTGGCGCGTGCGAGCTTGGCGAAGCCGTCGATCGCGCCGCGCGGTTCGACGCCGGCGCTCACGCCGCGCTCCAGGTTGCGCGCCGGATCGGCCAGCACGTCGGCCCATAGCTGTAGCGCACCGCGCTGCTCGGCCGGGAGCTGGCGGATCAGCATCCGTGCGACCTCGAGCTTGCCGGCCTCGAGGGCGAGCCGCGCGCGTTCGGCGACCTGCTCGGGGCCGATCGCGCCCTGCTGCGTGAGCCAGTCGATCATCGGGGCGCAGGCGGCGGGCAACTCCGAGCCGGTGCGCCAGATCGCGAGGCCCGGCGCGATCAGCACCGGTGTAGGCCCGGTGGCGATGCTGGCCACGATCGAATGACAGCGCAGCGAGGTATCGGCGCGCGCCTCGACGTAGTACGCCAGGAATTCGGGCCAGCGGCCCTGATCGGCGAGCTTGCGCAGCCAGGCCGTGCGCAGGTCGCGCGTCCACGGCGCATCGCCGTCGCGGGTCAGGAACGCGGCGATCGCGTCGTCCGGCGGCAGCGGATTGCGCGCGAGCTGCCCCTTCAGCCGCTCGCTTTCGAGATACGGATACAGCGGATAGCTGCGCAGCAGCACGCTGTCGTTGCCGTCGACGACACCACGCTGGGCATCCGCCAGGGCCTCGACGAACGCGGCACGGGCCGGCGCGAGCGCATCGGGCGTCTGCGCGGGTGCCAGCGACGGCAGCAGCAGCGCGGCGACGACGGTCAGGGCTTTGGGAAGCATGGCCACGGGGCGGGGACGATGAGTAGGATGCGCGCCCCATTGTACGAATCGCGCCCTGAACACCGGCGCCACGCGCCGCATCTCATGGAAACCCTGCTGATCTTCCTCGCCACCGGTGCGGTCGCCGGGCTGCTGGCCGGCCTCTTCGGCATCGGCGGCGGCATGGTGATGGTGCCCGCGCTGGCCCTGGTGCTCGCGCGACAGGACGTGCCGCCCGGGATCGTCATGCACATCTCGCTGGGCACGTCGCTGGCGGTGATCGCGCTGACGTCGATCAGCTCGACCCTGTCGCATCACCGCCGCGGCGGCGTGCGCTGGGACCTGCTGCGCGTGTACGGCCCGGCGCTGGCCGTCGGCGCGCTGGCGGGTGCGTTCGTCGCCGATGCCCTGCCCGGCCAGGCGCTGCGGAAGCTGGTCGGCATCAGCAGCCTGCTGATCGCCGCGCAGATGGCCTTCGACTACAAGTTCGGCGCGATGCAGCGCCTGGCCGCACCGCGTGCGCCCGAGCTGGGCGTGTCGGGCGGCATCATCGGCATGCTCTCGTCGCTGATCGGCATCGGCGGTGGATCGCTGACCGGTCCGTACCTGGCGCTGCGCGGCATCCCCCTGCGCGAATGCGTCGGCACCGCCGCCGCCGGCGGCATCCCGATCGCGTGGGCCGGCGCGCTGGGTTACGTGCTTGCCGGCATGGGGCATGCCGGCGTCCCCGCGCCGTCGCTCGGCTACGTCAGCGGCCCCGCGTTCGCCGGCCTGGCGGTGGCCAGCACCTTGGTCGCGCCCCTGGGAGCGCGGCTTGCTCACAGCCTGTCACCGCGCAAATTGCAATTGGCGTTCGCCGGCATGCTGGTGATCGTCGCTTACGAGATGCTGCGGACCTGATTCCGCGTCTGCCGTTGGCATTTCCCGCGCCGAACGGCAGCGCGGGGGCGACCAACGGTGTCGGACCGTACAACGGCGGTTCACGCTGCGGGGCTAGAGTCTGGCTTGTCCAGACCTGTCTCCCGTTTGTCCAATCGCGACGTCCCCGGACGCCGACGTCGCGCTGGAGCGTTCAATGAACATCACACCCAAGGCCATTCAGTTCGCGATTCACGGGCTGCTGGTCCGCAACCAGATCGCACAGGGTTTCAGCCTTCCGCTCAAGCAGCTGATGGCCGAGTGGCCGGAGACGTCGCTGAGGCGAGGCGACCTGGTGAAAGGGCTCGAAGCCCTGCGCCAGTCGGGACACCTGGCTCTCGAGCAGACGCCGGAGGGTGCGGTCGTGCGCATGCTCAACGAGGACTTCGGCCTCGTCGTGACGCAGCAGGACCGCGACGCCGTGACCGCGCTGACGCGGCTACGCGAATCGCGCCGGCGCCCGCAATCGCACGTGGCAGGACTCGTCCCGAACCAGAAGCTGGCCCGCCGGCCGGGCGAATCGGGACCCAAGTCCTAGAGCATTTTCTGTTTCACCGCATACAAAGAGCTTTTTCACCGCAACGGCTTTTCTGTAAAGGCCGAAACGAAAAATTCTCTAGCCCTCGGTCAACGGCGCATCGGGCAAG
>CAZXXM010000094.1:1330-4433 GCA_964644715.1 uncultured Salinisphaerales bacterium | reverse complement strand
GTAAAGGCCGAAACGAAAAATTCTCTAGCCCTCGGTCAACGGCGCATCGGGCAAGAAACTGACGCCGCGCATCGGCATCGACAGGATCACGTCGTGCAGGGCGCGGATCGCCTTGAGACGGGGAAAGCTCTTGCGCCAGACCAGCGCGATGCGGCGCGACGGCGCCTTGCTGGCGAATGGCCGTGCGACCAGCAGCGGCGCGTCCTCGGACGGCCGGTTCTCCACCGACGAGCGCGGCAGCACCGTCAGGCCCAGGCCGCTGGCGACCATGTGCCGGATCGTCTCCAGGCTGCTGCCGGTCTGCGGCTGCGGTCCGTGCGCGTCCGGGTCCACGCATTTCGGGCAGGCCTCGATGACCTGCTCGCGGAAACAGTGACCCGGCCCGAGAAGCAGCAAGGGTTCTTCGGCGAGCTTGCGCGCGGTGATCTGCGCCTCGCCGGCCCAGCGGTGATCGGCCGGCAGCATGACGACGAAATCCTCGTCGTAGATCGGCCAGATGCTCAGACCCTGCGGGTCGATCGGCACCGCGATGCAGATGACGTCGATCTCGTTGTCGCGCAGCTGCTCGAGCAGGCGCGCCGTGAAGTTCTCCTCGATCACCAGCGGCATGTTCGGCGTGCGCTGGCGCAGCAGCGGGATCAGGTGCGGCAGCAGGTAGGGCCCGACCGTGTAGATGGCGCCGAAGCGCAGCGGTCCGGCGAGTTCGTCCTGGCCTTCGCGCGCAAGGTCTTCGAGCAGCTTGGCTTCCGCCAGCACGCGCTTGGCCTGCGCCACCACCTTCTCGCCGACCGGCGTGGGCTTCACTTCACCGCGCACGCGCTCGAACAGCATCACGCCGAGCTGGTCCTCGAGCTTCTTGATCGCCACCGACAAGGTCGGCTGCGACACGAACGAGCGCTCGGCCGCGTGGCCGAAATGGCGCTCCTTGTCGAGGTTCACGAGGTACCGCAGTTCGGTCAGCGTCATGTCGCGAGCCAGTCGCGCGGCTTGAGAAATTCGTCGATCAGCCTCGCCTCGGGCGAACCG
The DNA here is from genome assembly GCA_964644715.1 of uncultured Salinisphaerales bacterium. Lineage (GTDB taxonomy): Bacteria > Pseudomonadota > Gammaproteobacteria > Nevskiales > Nevskiaceae > Panacagrimonas. Next base: position 3,407 of record CAZXXM010000094.1, on the reverse strand, counting down.
GACGCGGGCTTCAGATCGTAGCGCCAGCGGACCTCGGGCGGCATCGACATCAGGATGGATTCGGTGCGGCCGCCGGACTGCAGTCCGAACAGCGTGCCGCGGTCCCAGACCAGGTTGAACTCGACGTAACGGCCGCGGCGCACGAGTTGCCAGTCGCGTTGCGCCTCGCCGTACGGCATGTCGCGGCGACGCTCGACGATCGGTAGATAGGCCGGCAGGAAGCTGTCGCCGATCGCGCGGATCAGCGCGAAGCTCGCCGCGAAACCGCCTTCGCTCCAGTCGTCGCAGAACAGGCCGCCGACCCCGCGCGTCTCGCCGCGATGCTTGAGCACGAAGTAGTCGTCGCAGTGCTTCTTCAGGCGCGGATAGATGCTCTCGCCCACCGAGTCGCAGGCCGCCTTCGCGCTGCGGTGCCAATGCACCGCGTCTTCCTCGAACGGGTAGTAAGGCGTCAGGTCGTAACCGCCGCCGAACCACCAGACCGGGTCGGCGTCCGGCTTCTCGGCCACCAGGTAGCGCACGTTCAGGTGCGTGGTCGGCACGAAGGGATTGCGCGGATGCAGCACCAGCGAGACGCCCATCGCGCGGAAACCGCGGCCGGCCAGTTCGGGGCGCGCGGCGCTGGCCGAAGGCGGAAGACGAGGTCCGTGCACCAGCGAAAAACCGACGCCGGCGCGTTCGAACAGGGCGCCGTTTTCGAGAATGCGCGTGAGGCCGCCACCGCCCTCCGCGCGCGTCCACTCGTCGCGACCGAAGTGCGCCGCGCCGTCGGCCCGTTCGAGTCCCTCGCAGATCCGCGTCTGCAGTCCGCGCAGCCACTGCTCGACCGCGGCGGCGTCCGGCTGTCGTGGATCGGCGGGGGCACTCATCGCCGCAGGATATGACCGGTCTGCGCGTCGCGGATCGACGTGGGCCGGTCCAGACCGCCGAGCGCGCCGGGCATCACGTAGTCGAGTTCGTCGCCGAAATACAGGCGCGCCTGCGTCGCCGACAACGCCGGGTCGCGGCCCGCCGGATTGGCGCTGGTCGACACCACGGCGCCGTCGAAGCGGTCGCACAGCGCGCGCACCGTCTCGTGCGCCGAGATGCGCACCGCGATCGTGTCGTGATCGCCGCTGACCCACATCGGCGTTTCTTCGCGGCAGGGGAATACCCAGGTGTTCGGGCCGGGCCAGGTCACGGCCGCCCGCTTCCACATGGCCTTGGACGGCACCTCGATGAAGGGTTCGAGCTGTTCGGCGTTCGAAGCGACCAGGATCAGCCCCTTGTCCCAGGTACGGTCCTTCATCGCCAGCAAGCGGTTGCAGGCGCGCTCGTTCCAGGGATCGCATCCCAGGCCCCAGACGGCCTCGGTCGGATAGGCGATGACGCCGCCGGCACGCAGGGCGCGCGCGGCTTTTCGCAGGTGGACGACACTCATCGGGAGAAGATCGGGGTGTTCATGCGGGAATCATAAGGCGCGATGACCGAATGCCTCTCTCTCCCGCGGCGCACCCTACGTCGAGAAATCCTCGCTTCGATACGCCTGCGCTCACGTCCCGCGCGGCTTGGCCCGGTGCGTCGCCTGCGCCGCGCGCGGATCGTCCGGCCACGGATGACGCGGATAGCGGCCACGCAAATCCTTGCGCACCTCGACGTAGCCGCGCTGCCAGAACCCGGCGAGATCCTGCGTGACCGCCACCGGCCGCTGGCCCGGCGACAGCAGGTGCAGCACCACCGGCACGCGGCCGGCGCAGACGGTGGGCGTCTCGGTGCAGCCGAACATCTCCTGCAGCTTCACTTCCAGGGCCGGCGGCGCACCCGGCGCGTAATGCAGCGCGCGCCGCTGTCCCGAGGGCACCGTCAGATGCGTCGGCGCGAGCTTCTGCAGCTGCTGCTGTCCGGCGTAATCCAGCATCGCGTCGAAGATGGCCGAAAGATTCAGCGCGTCCAGGTGCGTGCGCCGCGTCACGCCATCGAGATGCGGACCGAGCCATTCTTCGAGCGACGCCAGCAGCGCATCGTCGGACACGTCGGGCCAGTCGCCTTCGGGCTGCCAGGTTCTCAGGCTCTGCACGCGCGCACGCCACTGCTGCGC
>CAZXXM010000094.1:0-1230 GCA_964644715.1 uncultured Salinisphaerales bacterium | reverse complement strand
CGCCTTCGGGCTGCCAGGTTCTCAGGCTCTGCACGCGCGCACGCCACTGCTGCGCCGCCTCGGTCCACGGCAGACACCCGAGGCCGAGACGGCGGATGCCGGCGATCATCGCCGCGCGTCCGGCCTCGCCGGCATCTGCGATACGGCGCGCCGACAGCACGATGGCGCCGAGCCGCTGCTGTTCTTCGGCGACGACGATGTCCTGCTGCGCGTCCCAGCGCACCTCGCGATGCGACACCAGGCGCTCGGCGTGCGCCGTCCGCACGGCGGCCTCGTCGAGCGCCGCCGCCAATCGGATGCGCCTCGTCGCACCCGGGTCCCAGTGCGCGATCGCGAGCCACTCCGCGCGCGCCAGCGGATCGTTCTCCGGCAGACGCGCCTCGCCGCCGTCGGCACACAGGAACGCGACCTCGCGCGCGCCGCGCGGGCCGCCGGACGAAAGTTCGCGCAGGCCTTCGCGTCTCCGCGCCAGGCGCTCCGGAAACGCCACCGACACCAGCACCGGCAGCCCGTCGTGATCGATCGCCGGGGTGCTGTTGCGGGCCGGGCGCGACGCCTCGCCGAGCAGCCGCAGGTTCTGTCGCACCGTCTCGTCGACACGGCGGCGCTGCGCGGGATCGGGGTTGCCGGCCGCCAGCCGCGCGACGCGTTCGATCAGATCGGTCGACCCGCCGGGGTCGCGCTCGTCGAGTGCTGCGGCAAGCCAGGCACCGGATGGCGCCAGGCCGCGTTCACGCGCGATCAGCATGAGGTGCGCGATGCGCGGCGCAGCCGGCAGTCGCGACAGCGCGCGCCCGTGCGAGGTCACACGTCCCGCCGTGTCGAGCGCCCCCAGCGCGAGCAGCAGCTCGCGCGCGTAATTCCAGTTCGCCGTGCCGGGGCGATCGAGCAGCGCGAGCTGCGCCGGATCGCTGCTGCCCCAGGACGCGAGTTCGAGCGCGAAGCGCGTCAGGTCCGCCGCGAGGATTTCCGGCGTGTCGTGAGCCGCCAGCGCGCCCTGCTGGTCCTGGCTCCACAGGCGGTAGACCACGCCCGGTCCCAGGCGGCCGGCGCGGCCGGCACGCTGGTCGGCCGCGGCGCGCGACACGCGCAGCGTGTCGAGCCGATTGGATCCGGCGCCCAGGTCGAAGCGCGCCGCGCGCACGTAGCCCGAATCGACGACCGTGGTGACGCCTTCGACCGTGAGGCTGGTCTGCGCGATGGTGGTGGCGAGGATCAGCTTGCGCCGGC
>CAZXXM010000093.1:0-10173 GCA_964644715.1 uncultured Salinisphaerales bacterium | reverse complement strand
GCTTGAGAGTATACCCCCTAGGGTACATAATGCATCCCAGACATCGCCATCTGTTTCCTCACGCGACCCAGGGCATCTCCCATGATCTTTCGCCAGTTATTCGAGCCGATCTCCAGCACCTACACCTACGTGCTCGCCTCCGGTCGCGGTCGCGAGGCGCTGATCATCGATCCGGTCAAGGAGAAGCTGGACGACTACCTGCGCCTGATCGCGGATCTCGAGCTCAAGCTCGTCCGCGCCATCGACACGCACACGCATGCCGATCACATCACGGCCCTGGGCGATCTGCGCGAGCGTACGGGCTGCGTGACGATCATGGGCGAGTTCACGAAAGCGCTGTGCGTGTCGCAGAGCATCCGCGAGGGCGAGATCCTGGATGTCGACGGCATCAAGCTGCAGGCGCTCTACACCCCCGGACACACCGATGAGTCCTTCAGCTTCGTGCTCAACCCCGCGAAGCCCGAGGCCGTTTTCAGTGGCGATGTGCTGCTGATCCGCGGCAGTGGCCGCACGGATTTCCAGGGCGGTGACGCCCGCAAGAGCTACGATTCCATCGTCAACAAGCTGTTCCGCTTGCCGGACGAGACCACCCTGTATCCCGCTCACGATTACAAGGGCTGGATGGCGTCGAGCATCGGCGAAGAGAAGCGGAGCAATCCTCGCCTGGCCGGGAAATCGGAGGCGGAGTACGTCGCCATCATGAACGGACTGAATCTGCCCAACCCGAAACTGATGGACATCGCCGTGCCCGCAAACCTCGCCTGCGGGCAGGTCTGATGTCGCAGCTTCTGCAGCGGTGGCTGCCGCTGCTGAACGATCTGACGCAGTCGCGCGGACGGACGCTGCCGCAGGATCTGCTGGCCGGGACGATCACCGCGATCCTGTTGATCCCGCAGGCCCTGGCTTACGCACTGCTCGCGGGACTGCCGCCCCAGGTGGGTCTGTACGCGAGCGTGCTGCCGCCCATCGTGTATGCCTTCCTAGGTAGCAGCCGCACGCTCGCCGTCGGACCGGTCGCCGTAGCGGCGGTGATGGTGTCGTCGGCGCTGATCGCATTCGCCGGCGACGATCCGGCGCGCTACCTCACCGGCGCGCTGATCCTGTCGGCCAGCAGCGGCGCGATCCTGCTCGTGCTCGCCGCGTTGCGCCTTGGCTGGCTGACGCACTTCATCAGTCATCCCGTACTGTCCGGATTCACGACGGGTGCCGCGATCTACATCATCGGCACGCAGCTTGCCCCGCTGACGGGAATCCCCGTCCCGCGCGAAGCGGGTTTCGTCGCCACCTTGCAGCATCTTGCGCTCGGTTTCGGCGGGATCAAGTTGGCAACGCTCGTCTTCGGCGTGATCACCGTGGTCGCGCTCGTGCTGGCACGCAAGCCGCTTTCTACGGCGCTCGAGAGAGTGGGCGTCAAGAAGGAGACAGCCGGCATCGTGGGCCGCACCGCGCCGCTGGTGCTGGTGGTGGCGACGACGCTCGTTTCCGCCGCGTTCGATCTGCACCAGAGCACGGGTCTGGCCGTGGTGGGCGAAATTCCCCGAGGGCTTCCCGGTTTCGATGTTGCGTTCCTGAGCGCTACCGGCTGGATCGTCCTGCTGCCCGCTGCGGGAATGATCGCGCTGATCGGCTACGTGGAAAGCATCTCGGTGGCCAAGACGTTGGCGTTCCGCCGGCGCGAAAAGATCGATCCCGATCGGGAATTGCTGGCGCTGGGCATGAGCAATGTGGCGGGAGCGTTCGTGGGCGCCATGCCGGTGGCAGGCGGCTTCGCCCGCTCGATGGTGAATTTCGAAGCGGGCGCCAGAAGCCAGGCCGCGGCGATCGTCACCGCGATCTGGGTCGCGCTGGGTGCGCTGTTCTTCACCGGCTTGCTGCGCGATCTGCCCAAGGCCGTGCTCGCGGCCATCATCATCGTGGCGGTGTTCCAGCTCATCGACTTCTCGAGCCTGCGCCGCGCCTGGACCTACGATCGTGGCGATGGCATCTCCCAGGCTGCAACCATCATGGGCGTGCTGCTGCTCGGTGTGGAAGAAGGGCTGATGGTCGGTGCGGCGCTCGGTGCCGCGTTCTTTCTCTACAAGACCAGCCGCCCGCACATCGCGGTGGTGGGTCGCGTGGCGGGTACCGAGCACTATCGCAACGTCAACCGGCGCGTCGTCGAAACCTGGCCCGAGATCCTGCTGCTGCGCGTGGACGAGAATCTCTACTTCGCCAACACGCCGCGCGTCGAGACGCAGTTGATGAATCTGGTCGTGGAACGCGAGGGACTCCGGGACGTGATCCTGATTCTGTCGGGTGTCGGGCACATCGACACCAGCAGTCTCGAAATGCTCGAAGCCTTCGAGCAGGCGCTGCAGAGCAAGGGCATCCGCCTGCATCTTGCGGAGATCAAGGGTCCGGTGATGGATCGACTGGCCGGCACGCATCTGCTGGAGCGCCTCGCTGCGGGCCGCATCCATCTCTCGACCGATGCGGCGATAAAAGCCCTCAAGGCTTGATCGAACGGCGAGCTGCCGGACCGTAGAGCGCGAGGCCCGTCGCCGCGAAGAGCAAGACCGTTGCGACGGCGAACGTGGTCCGCATGCCGAAGGCGAGGGCCTCGGGACGGGCGGCCGCCGGGTCGACGGCTCCCGATGCGACAGCGAACAAAGCCCCCATGGCCGATGCCCCGGTGATGAGACCGAGATTTCGCGACAGATTGAGCAAACCCGAGATCGCTCCGCGGTGATTCGCGGTGACGTTCGACATGACGCCCGTGTTGTTCGCCGTCTGGAACAACGCGTAGCTGGATGTGATCACGACGATGGGAATCCCGTAACCCACGATGCCGAGCCAGGCCGGCGCCGCGCACAGGCTCGCGCATCCGATCGCCATGCCGGCGAGGCCTGCGATCGTCGTGCGGCGGGATCCGAAACGGTCGACGAGGCGCCCGGCCGGAACGCCGGTCGCCGCGGCGGCGGCCGGGCCCAGCGACATCACCCATCCGACGATCGACGTGTCGAGACCCAGGGCACCCGAGAGATAGAAAGGCCCGACCACCAGCGTCGCCATGATCACGGTCGAGACGAGGGCGCTCATGCCCAGGCCCAGGCTCAATGTCCGGTCGCGAAGGGCGGCCAATCGCATCAGCGGTGATGCGGCTTTCGCCTGCGCCAAGAGGAAGAGCCGCAGGCCGATTGCGGCCGTGACGAGGAGCGCGATCGCGAGTCCGCCGAAACGGTCGCGTCCCATCGTCATCGCGAGCGCATAGGCGGCGAGCGTGAGGGCGAGCAGCAAGGTGCCCACGTGGTCGAAGCGCGGCCGATCCTGGTTCGGTGCTCGACGGTCTGCCGGCAAATTGCGCCGAGCGAGCATCAGCGCGAGAGCGCCGAGCGGGGCGTTGAGGAGGAAGATCGAGGGCCAGCCGAATCCATCGATCAGGACGCCGCCGAGCGAGGGACCGAGCGCGGTGCCGACGGCGGACATCGTGCCGAGCAGTCCCATCGCGCGGCCGGTCTCCGACGGAGGAACGGCTTCGCCGACGAACGCCATCGTGAGCGCCATCATCGCGGCCGCCCCGAGCCCCTGAACGGCTCTGGCGGCGATCAACACCCAGAGGTCGGAGGCGAAGCCGCACACGACGGACGCGGCCGTGAACACGGCGACACCCGTCATCAGCAAACGTCGCCGGCCCATCAGATCACCCAGCCGGCCGGCGCTGACGATCAAGGTCGTCGTGGCCAGCAGATAGGCCAGCACGACCCATTGGACCTCATGGAACGAGGCGCCGAACGCAGAAGCCAGCGTCGGCAATGCGACATTGGCGATGCTTGTTCCCAGCGCAGGGAGCAGGACGCAGAGCGACAGGCTGGCCAGCACCCGGGCCGTGTCCGGTCGGCGCGCGAGTGGTCGATCCCCGGCTTTATTTTCTGCGGCAACGTTCACGTCGATCCCATTCGCTTGAGGGCTCCGGATGGGAGCCGTGATGGCCAAGATAGGATCGGGCAAGAAGAGGCGGAAGACGCACGACTTGCACTTCATTCGTGCATGTGACGCCATATCCCAACCTTGCATCCAGGAAAGCTCGCCGTGGCCGCCCCCGATCTCAATCTGCTCGTCACCCTCGACGCCCTGCTGGCGGAGGGCAGCGTGGCCGGCGCGGCTCGCCGCTTGCGGCTCAGTCCTTCGGCGATGAGCCGTTCACTGGCGAGGCTGCGTGAGGCGACCGGCGATCCCTTGCTGGTGCGGGCCGGGCGCGGGCTGGTTCCATCGCCTCGGGCGATGGAACTTCGCGAGCGCGTGGGTCAACTGGTCTGCGACGCACGAGCCGCCTTGAAGCCTTCCGGGAAGCTCGATCTGACGCAGTTGGAGCGAACGTTCACGCTCAGAACCAGCGAAGGATTCGTCGAGAACTTCGGCGCAAGGCTGCTGGCGCGAATCGGATACCAGGCCCCTGGCGTGCGATTGCGCTTCGTGCCGAAGCACGACAAGGACAGCGCACCGCTTCGCGATGGCGCGGTCGACCTGGAGACCGGGGTGATCGGCAGGACGACGGGGCCGGAACTGCGTGCGCAAGCCCTGTTCCGGGATCGATTCATCGGTGTCGTCAGGAAGGGACATGCCTTGACCAAGGGCAGGATCAGTCCAGCGCGTTACGCCGCCGCAAGGCACGTTCGCGTTTCACGCCGAAGCGGCGACAAGGGGCCGGTCGAGAATGCGTTGGCAGCCTTGGGCCTGGAGCGCAGGGTCGCGGTGGAAGTCGTCGGTTACTCGGCCGCACTGTCCTTGGTGCGATCCTCCGACCTGGTCGCCAGCGTTCCCGAGCGCCACACCCGGACCCTGCGCACCGGGCTGCAAGGTTTCGAGCTGCCGGTGGCCATGGCTCCGATCACGATCTCGATGCTCTGGCATCCCAGAATGGATGGCGACGCAGCGCATCGCTGGCTTCGCGGGACCGTTCGAGAGATCTGCGCATAGTCGGGCGCGTCCGGCGCACCGCGAGTTCGCCTCGCACGATCAGCCCTTAGCCGATCCGTCGAACCTCGCCGCCGCCGCTCGGCGGATTCCGGCTTGATCGTCGAAGCTGGAACCGTGAAGCGCCTCGGCGAGACCAGGCCCTAGCACGCGCCCGGATTGACGGTTCCGCGGACGGAGTCGAAGTTGCGACGAAGCACTGCCCGTTCGAAAAGATCGCGTCGCAAGGCCGTGGGCGGAGCGCCTCCATCGACTCGGTTGGCAAGAAGAAGGATCGACATGCCGGACGTCAAAACGCTTGACCGCATTCTCGAAGAAGCCGTCGCGAGCGGCGACATTCCCGGTGTCTCGGTCCTGCTGGCGACGGATCGCGGTGTGATCTACTAGGGCGCCGCCGGCGTTCGCGAACTCGGCAAGCCGGACGCGATGACGCCGGACACGGTGTTCTGGATCGCGTCGATGACCAAGGCGGTGACGGCGGCGGCCGCCATGCAATTGGTGGAGCGAGGCCAGCTCGATCTCGACGCACCCGCAGGCCGCTGGCTGCCCCAGCTCGAAGACGTGAACGTCCTCGAAGGGTTCGACGCGGCAGGACGACCGCGGCTGCGCAAGGCGCGACAGCGCGTCACCCTTCGCAATCTGCTGACGCACACGTCCGGACACGGATATGAATTCCTGAACGCGAGCCTCGCGAAGTTCCACGAGCTCAACGGCGTTCCCGGCGTGCTGTCCTGTCGGGAATCCGGATTGATTCCGCTCCTCATCGCGGAGCCGGGCGAACGCTGGGAGTACGGGACCAGCATCGACTGGGCGGGAAAGATGGTGGAGGCAGCGAGCGGACGGAAGCTCGGCTCCTTCTTGCGGGAGAACTTGCTCGAACCGCTGGGGATGAACGACACGGTGTTCAAGCTGAGCCCGACGCTGCGCGAGCGGCAGGCGCGCGTCCATCTGCGTGGCGCGGACGGTCGACTTTCGGTCTTTCCGTTCGAAGTCCCCCAGGATCCCGAATTCGAGATGGGCGGCGGAGGCCTCTACAGCACCGTGCAGGATTACGGGCGCTTCTGCCGGATGATCCTGCAGGACGGCGAGCTCGAAGGGCGCCGCGTGCTGTCGCCGAGCACCGTGGCGGAAATGGCGCGGCCTCAGCTCGACAGCACGGATGCCGGACGAATCAGGAACCTCGATCCCACCTTGTTCAACGACGTCGACTTCTTCCCGGGCATGGCGAGCAACTGGGGCCTGAGCTTCATGATCAATTCGAAGCGCACGGCAGAGGGACGCTCCGCCGGAAGCCTGTCCTGGGGCGGCGTGCCCAATTCCTATTACTGGATCGACCGGGAGCGCCGGCTCACCGGCGTCATCGCGATGCAGGTGCTTCCGTTCTTCGATCCCGCGGCGGTGCGGCTGCTGCGCGCGGTAGAATCCGCCGTATCGCGGTAATGGGCGCCCGATCATCGTTCGTGACCACCGACCATCGTCGATCCTGATCGTCGATTCTCATCCCATCTGATCAGGACGTCGCCCAGGTTGTGACCGGCAGTGGCCCGAAGCTGTCAATCGAGCGACGCGATGAACAGACCACGAATCGGGTATTCGCGAAGTGTCGTGACGGGCACTTTGTCCACGACGCCGCAGCGCGTTGCGGCCCGTGGTCTTTCAGCCGACCGCCGAGAGGGTGTTGACCTTCCGCCAAAAGCGCAAAGGAATTTCACGCAATTCCCTGCGTGGAAACTCTCGGTGTCCCGACGCCAGCCGCGCTGGTGGGGCGCGGCGCCGGCGCTCAGCGTTGCTGGCCCACGGTTGCGACCGGGCGAAGAATGTCGAGCCCGGCCGCCTCGTACCCACGCCGAAAGTCGTTGACGTGGCGTTCCATCCAGCGGCGCGCCTCCGCGCCGTCTTTTCTGTCGAGCGCAGCCAGGATCTTCTGATGCGCAACGAGCAGGCGTTCACCGGCCGGTGACCTGCGCAGGACGGGAAGAAACGCCCGGTAGAGCAGCTCACTGATCGACGCCCTGCAGAGCTGGATTGCCCGATTTCCCGAGGCGGCTGCAATGCCGTTCAGGAATGCGAGGTCCAGTTCGAGCAGGCGCGGCGGATCATCGAGTGCTTCGGCGGTCTCCTGCTGATTGCGGTGAAGCGCGGCGAGCTGGTCCGGGGTCGCGTTCCGCGCCGCCGCTTCGGCCGCCGCCGGGTCGAGCGCCAGCATCGTCTCCCACAGCTCGAGGAACGTGATCTCCTGCAGGATGATCGCCGCCCGCATGCGCGACGAAACGTGCACGTCACCCGGCGCGTTGATCAGCATCTGTTTGGATCCGCGCGGACGCGTCAGCAGGCCGTCCTGCTCCAGGACCCGAAGTGCTTCGCGGATGGTCGACCGGGTGACCCCGAAGGCTTGCGCCAAAGCCCACTCGCCCGGCAGCTCCATGCCTACTTGCCAGGTCCCGCTCATCACCTTCTCGCCGATGGCACGGGCGACGACTTGGTAGGCGCGGGGGACAGCAACCCGCTCGACCTCAATGACGCTGGAGCGTTTCACGCGCTTTTCCTTTCTCTCTGGTCGGGGCGACTCACCTAAGGGTAGCCACCCATGTCTTGCTGGGCGGCAATCAGATTTGTAGGATTGTACGACAGTAGAACAAATTACAACCGAGGCTCTTCGCCGACTCGGCCCCCTGGAGCAAGAACATGTTCACGAGCGAATTCATCGGCCGCCTGAAGCGCGCCGCACAGGAAGATCCTGAAACCCGGCTGGCGCTGCGACACGCGAGCTTCACGTCGCTGCTCGAATTCGGTGACCAGTCGCTGCTCGTCAGGTCCCGCGACGGGGTCGTCGAATTCGTCGCCGCGTCGAGCGGGCACGACGCGCCCGACTTCGCGGTTCGCGGAAGCGCCGAAGCGCTCGCCCATCTGCGGGCGGCGCCCACGCCTCTGACCAATCACCCGGTCAGCATGGCCACGCAGCAGGCCATGGCAATTGGCAACAGCACGCCGGCCCACCTGCGATTCGAAGGCGACGAGCGGAAGCTGTACGCCAACCTGTTCCCGCTGTGCGCGCTCCTAGCGCTGTTTCGCAAGGTGGGAGGCTGACCATGGGCAAGACGATGAACATCGAGCCGATCACCGGACGCTACGTCCGGGTGCAGGTCGAGGGTCGCGAGTACCGCACCTACTTCGAAGAAAACGCCAACGCATCGGGACGGCCGATCGTCTGCCTGCATACCGCGGGCGCCGACAGCATCGAGTTCCGCCATCTGCTCACCGATGCCCAGATCGCGGAGCGGTACAGGGTGATTGCGTTCGATATGCCGTGGCATGGCCGATCGCTTCCGCCGGACGGATGGTGGGCCGAGGCATATCGGCTGACACGCAAGTTCTACGTCTCCTTCGTGGCTGCGTTCTGCGAGGCGCTGGGCCTGGAGAACCCGATCCTGATGGGCTGCTCGATGGGCGGCTACGTGATGTTCGACATCGCGCGCGATTATCCCGATCGCTTCGCGGCTTTCATCTCGCTGCAGGGTCGTGACCACGAACCGGCCTGGGACGGCATGTCGAAGTGGTTCGTGCATCCCGAGATCAATGCCAACACGATGATCCGGCCCCTCATCGCGAGCCTGATCCCCGGCACCGCGGAGGACGCCCGCCGCTACGAGATCGAATGGATCTACTCGCGATGCGGGCCCGGCGTACTCTCCGGGGACTTCCATTACGCGAGCGTCGATCACGACAGCCGCGGCTACGGTGCGGAGCTGAGCAAGATCGGCGAGAAGCTCTACCTGATCGCGGGTGACTGGGACTGGAGTTGCTTCAAGGAGCACACCGACAGGATCCAGGAAACGATCAAGGGCATCACCGTCGTCCGATCGCCCGACCTTGGACATTTTCCGATGTCCGAGGACCCGGGTGCCTTCCGAAAGGCGCTCGATCCGGTGCTGCGCAAGATCGAACAGCGCAAGCAGTGAGGCTGCTCCCTTCCATCATTCGTCGAGGACACCCTGTATGTCGGATCCGTTGAGAGCGTCTCTGCAACTTCCCTGTGGCGCCACGCTGTCGAACCGTCTGGCCAAGGCCCCGCTCACGGAAGGCTTGGCCGACCGGCACAATCGCGCCACCGAGGAGCTCGCACGCCTCTACCGGACCTGGTCCGAAGGCGGCGCGGGCCTCCTGGTTTCCGGAAACGTTCACGTCGATCGGCGCTACCTGGAACGTCCGGGCAATGTCGCCATCGACAACAACGGCGGTCTGGATCAGATCCGTGCGTACGCGAAGGCTGGCACCGTTGCCGGCAACCACTTCTGGATGCAGATCAACCATCCGGGCCGCCAGGGCGCCGTCACGCGCGACGGCACATTCCCGGCCCCTTCCGCGATCCCGCTGAACGTTCCGGGACGCCCGCCCTATGCGTTGCGCGAGATGACCGAGGAAGACATTCTCGAGGTCATCCGCCGCTTCGCGTTCGTTGCCGCCACCGCGCGCGAATGCGGGTTCACGGGTGTGCAGGTGCACAGCGCTCACGGCTACCTGCTGTCGTCGTTTCTGAGCGGACTATCGAACACCCGGACCGATGCCTGGGGCGGCAGCCTGCGCAATCGGGCGCGGGCGCTGCTCGAGACGGTGCGCGCGGTCAGAAAAGCTGTCGGCCCCGACTTCCCCGTCAGCGTGAAACTCAATTCTTCGGACTTTCAAAAGGGCGGTTTCACGAACGAGGAATGCCTCGAGGTCGTCCGCTGGCTCGGCGAGGAAAAGATCGATCTCCTGGAGATCACGGGAGGCAACTACGAGCAGCTGCCCTGGCTCGAAGACGTCAAACCCAGCACCCGGCGACGCGAAGGCTATTTCCTCGACTACGCCAAGCAGATGAGCGCCGTGGCGACGATGCCGCTGATGATCACCGGCGGGATGCGCACGCGTGCCGGGATGGAAGAGGCCTTGCGCAGTGGGGGAATGGACGTGATCGGACTGGGTCGCCCCATGTGCGTCGATACCGACATCTGCACGCGCCTTCTCGATGGACGGGCGGATGCCGCGCATAGCTACGAAAGTGCCCTGCCGGTGGATCCGCGGGAGATCGCTGCAGGTGCGACGGATGCCGAAGCCAAGGCGCTCGAGATGTGGACCAACCTCGTGTGGTTCTTCGTCCAGATCTGGCGGATCGGCGAAGGCGAAGGTCCCAAGCGCGACATGTCGGCGTTGGAGGCCTACCGCATCTATCGTGAGACGGAG
>CAZXXM010000092.1:2045-10217 GCA_964644715.1 uncultured Salinisphaerales bacterium | reverse complement strand
AAGATCTGGTGCGCGCTGCGATCGGCGAAACGGTTGACCTTGTCTTCCACGCTCGGGCAGTAGCGCGGACCAGCGCCCTCGATGACGCCGGTGTACATCGGCGAACGATCGAAGCCCTCGCGGATGATCGCGTGCGTCGCTTCGTTGGTGTGCGTGATGTGGCAGGGCACCTGACGCGGGTGTTGCGCGCGCGTGCCCATGAACGAGAACACCGGCACCGGATCGTCGCCCGGCTGCACCTGCAGCACCGACCAGTCGATCGTGCGGCCATCGAGGCGCGGCGGCGTACCGGTCTTCAGGCGGCCGGTTCGCGGCATACGTTCGCGCAGCCGCTGCGCAAGGGCGATCGACGGCGGATCGCCGGCTCGCCCGCCGGACGACTGTTCGAGCCCGACGTGAATGCGCCCGCCCAGGAAGGTCCCGGTCGTCAGCACGACGCTGCGCGCAAGGAATCGAAGGCCCAGCCGCGTGACGACGCCGGCGACGCGATCGCCCTCGACGATCAGGTCTTCGACTTCCTGCTGGAACAGCGTCAGGTTCGGCTGATTCTCCAGCGCCTCGCGCACCGCCCACTTGTAGAGCATGCGATCGGCCTGCGCGCGCGTGGCGCGCACGGCGGGACCCTTCGATGCGTTGAGCGTGCGGAACTGGATGCCGGCGCGATCCGCCGCCTGCGCCATCAGGCCGCCGAGCGCATCGATCTCGCGGACCAGATGTCCCTTGCCGATACCGCCGATGGCGGGGTTGCAGGACATCTGCCCGAGCGTTTCGATCGACTGCGTGACCAGCAAGGTCGCGCAACCCATGCGGGCCGCGGCGAGCGCAGCCTCGGTGCCGGCATGGCCGCCGCCGATCACGATGACGTCGAAGCGATCCACCGCGGGAGGTCCTGAAAAAACGGGGCGCACAGTCTAGGGACTATTTCAGACCTTTTCCTCACCGGCCGGCGGAGCCCCTTGCTAGGCTTGCGCCGTCGCCGCGCCCTCCCCCAGACCATGCCCCCCAAGTACCTGTCCGCCCTGCTGCCCCTGCTGCTGGCCGCCTGCGCTCCGACGGCGCAAACGCCCGCCCCTGCTCCGACCGTGGAGACGCCCGTGCGCGCACAGGTCACCGATCTCGACGCCTTCAACGTCTTCGTGGCGACCCGCCCCACACCCGAGGCGCTACGAGGACGCTATCCCGGCCTGACCGTGGTGCTGCCCGGCGACATCTCGACACGCGAACTGCGCTCGGATCACAGCCGCTTCTTCGCCGAGCTCGACGCCGAGGGCCGCGTCGCGGGCGGCCAGTTCCAGTAAGCGCCGCGGGTCATGTCCGAACTGCGTTTCCTGACCTTCGACGTCTTCACCGACCGGGCCTACGGCGGCAACCCGCTGGCCGTCGTGTTCGGCGGCGATCACCTCGGCGGCGCGCAGATGCAACGCATCGCGCGCGAATTCAACCTGTCGGAAACGGTGTTCGTGCTGCAAGCCACGGTGTCCGGCGCGATGCTGCGGCTGCGCATCTTCACACCGGCCGAAGAGCTTCCGTTCGCAGGTCATCCCATCGTCGGCGCGGCTTGTTCGCTGGTGACGATGGAGATGGCGCCACCCGGAAGCACCCTGAACATCGGCATCGAAACCTGCTCGGGCCTGGTGCCGGTGACCCTTCGCAACGACGGCCGGGTCGCCTACGCCGAGCTCACGGCCCCGCAGCTGCCCCGCTTCGAAGGGCAGACACCGGAAACGTCGGCCATCGCGGACGTGCTCGGACTCGAAACGCGCGATCTCGGCTTCGGCGGTGAAGCGCCCTGCATCGCCAGCTGCGGACTTCCGATGCTGCTCGTGCCGCTGCGTGCGCCCGAAGTCCTTGCGGGCATCGACACCGACCGCTCGCGCGTCGCAGCGCTGCTGGCCGGCAGCGGCGCGCGCGGCCTCTACGTCTACGCGCGCGGCTACGAGGGCGAGCTGCGAACGCGCATGTTCCATCCCAGCATCGGCGAGGACCCGGCTACCGGCTCGGCCGCCGCGGCGCTCGCGGGACGCCTGGCGGCCGACGCCACCGAGACCGACGGCAGCTTCGCGTGGAATCTCGTGCAAGGCGCCGAGATGGGAAGACCGAGCGCGATCTTCGCGTCGGCCGAAAAATCCAATGGAACGGTCACCGCCGTGCGCGTCGGCGGTCACGCCGTCCACATCATGAAGGGTTATCTGAATGCCGATTAGTCCGATCTCGCGCGCCTCCAGCGTCGCGCTGTGCGTCCTGCTCGCGGCCTGCGCGCCGCGGCTGTACCAGCGCGAGACCGTCGCCGTGGATCACCGCGACATCGATCAGTTCGAGATCCGTTACGCCGACTTCGAAGGCTGCTTGTGGAAGCAGCAGGTACCGATCAGCTACCGGCTGCGGCGGCCCGGCTACGTGCTGGACCTGGGCGTGCATTTCGGCAGCAAGCCCCAGGCGTCGAGCCTGGACCTGAGCTTGTCGGGCGCCGAGGACCTGACCGCGCGCTTCCCGTCGCTCGCCGAGATTCCGCAGCCCACCGAGACCGAGGGCAGCGTCCGTTACCGGGTGGGGGCCGACCAGGCCGGATCGACGCTGGCCATGACGGTGCTCCGTGGCGGCGTTCCGGTGGGCGAGGAACATCTGCGCCTCGAGCGCTCGACCTGCCGCGCCCTCAGCGTCGGCAATTGACGGATCCGTCGAGCGCCCTCAGCCGATCGCGCGCGTCCCGAGCGCCGACGCCGCGATCAGGCCGACGGCGAGCCAGTACGTCGACAGGATCAGTGCCTGCGCCCTTCGATACGGGCCGTTGAATTGACGAACGGCCAGTGCGCTGTCCGACAGCAGGAACAGCAGGGCACCGGCCACGGCGAGCAGGCCCGAGCCGTCATCCCGGAGTTCCCAACGGGCCGCCGCGGTGAGCGTCATGCCGACCAGTGCGGCCGCGTAGACGATCACCGGGATTTTCAGCTCCCCGGTGCGTGGCAACAGCCAGACGAAGAACACCGCGGCTACCGCGATCGGCAATACGCACCACAGCGGCGGTGTCGCGAACCCGTCGAGCAGGAACGCCCAGACGAACAAGCCGTGCGCCACCAGGAAGCTGCCGAGCCCCGCCATGAACGCGAGATTTCCGGTGCGCAGCAAGGCGATGTCGCCGCAGGTCGACAACAGCAGCGCCGCGCAGATCCAGTTGCGGTAGACCGGATCGGCCGTCTCCGCGAATGCCACGGCCGCCAGCAGCAACAACGTCGTCGCGGGTTTGAGCAGATAGAAGGCCGGGTGCCGGCCAGCCCGACGCTCCTCGGACAGGATCGCGAGCACGGCGCTCACGGCGGCGGCGATCAGGAACAGCGTCGAGACGGTCGGCATGCGACATGCTTCCAGGAACGAGCGGCATACTTTAGAGGCACTTCATTCGGGACTCCGCATGCACGTTCACTGGCTCCAGCACGCCTCGCACGAAGACCTGGGCTGCATCGGGCCCTGGCTGGCCCGCCGCGGCTGTCGCGTGACGATGAGCCGCCTGTGGGCCGGTGAGCCGCCGCCCGCGACGCCGGACTTCGATGCGCTGATCGTCATGGGCGGGCCGATGAACATCTACGAGCACGATGCGCATCCCTGGCTCGTGCCCGAAAAAAGGCTGATCCGTGCGGCGATCGACGCCGGCCGCCCCGCGCTGGGCATCTGCCTGGGCTCGCAGTTGATCGCCGACGTGATGGGCGGACCGGTGACGCGCAACGCACACACCGAGATCGGCTGGTTCGACGTGACCCTCCATCCCGCCGGTCGCGCGCAGCCCCTGTTCGCCGACTGGCCCGATCGTTTCAGTGCGTTCCACTGGCACGGCGACACCTTCGCGATTCCGCCGGGCGCGCAGAACCTGATGAGCAGCGAGGGCTGCGCCCACCAGGGCTATACGATCGGCGATCGCGTGATCGGCCTGCAGTTCCACCTTGAGGTCACGGCGGCCGACGCGCGCGTATGGCTGGCCCAGGAAGACCTGAAGCCTTCGAGATACGTGCAAGAACCCGGGTTCATCCTCGGAGAACTCGAGCGGTTCGCGCTCAACAATCGGCTGATGCTCAAGCTGCTCGATCGCTGGCTTCCACAACCGTAGTTCGGACGAAGCCGGGGGGCGCCTCGCCATCGACCGCAACCCCGGACTTCGTCCAGGCTACGGTTGTTAGACGCTGAGCGCGTCGCCCATCGGCTTGCGCCCGCGGCGCGCGGCCGCCGGCTTGCGTATGGCCAGTTCGGCGATGAAGCGGTGCAAGGTCTCCAAGGCTTCAGCACGTCCGTCGCGCGCGTGCTCGCGCATGTGCGAGCGATAGTTCTCGTCGTTGGCCAGAAAGCGATCCACGTCGCTCGGCGTCAGGCTCTTCAGATCGCCAGCCATGCCGACGCCCATGCGTTCGATCATGTTGGCGTTGAGGCGCTGTTCGAATGCGTCCTCCGGCAGCGCGAGGATCGGCTTTCCGAAATGGATCGCCTCTCCGATGGTCTGGTTGCCGGCCGTGCTCAGCACCGCACGGCAGCCGGCGAGATCGTTCACGAAGGCCTCGTTGCTCGGCGCGCGGAAGTCCAGGTTGTCGACCTTGCCGACGTAGGGCGTCCCGTAGACCACGACCGGCACGTCGAGCAGCCGCAGCGCGCGATCGATGTGCGGCAGGAACTGGTGCTCGCCCTTGTTGAAGTAGCACATCAGGTAATCGCCCCGCCGGGCCTTGGCGCGCAGCACCTCGTCGCGCAGCATCGGCCCGACGATGCGCACGCCCGGATACGCGGGCTCGGCCTCGTAGAAGCTGGAGATCAGGATGCGTTCGGGCACCCCCATCAGCGCGCGATATCCGTAGGCGTCGCGCATGCCCAGCGCCCACAGGTCCGGCGGGAAGTGCGGTTTGCAGTAGGCCAGGATGCCGACGTGATCGAACGAGATGCGGGGCAGCTTCATCCGCTGCGCGGCGCGATGCGTCCAGGCCTCGGAATCGGAGATGACGAGCTGGATGCCGCGCTCGGCGAACTCCCGCTCCACCTGGCCGGTACCGGCGCCCTTGAACAGCAGGTCGGCCATCGGTCCGACGTTGCCCGCAATCGTCCTGGGCAGCGAGTGGCGGCCGCGATCGTTGTACCGGTACCCGATCATCGGGATCCGCACGGTGGGGAACCTCGGCGCCAGCACCTCGTAGGCGTCACCGGCGGTGAACACCGTGATCTCGTGCTCCTTCATCAGGGACGGCAGCACGCTCAGGGTCCGCATCGCGTGTCCGCGCCCGTATCCCATCACACCCCAGGCGATGCGCATGGCGGGCCTCCGTTCCGTTGCGGCATTCGGCTTTTCATACGAAGGCGAGCCTGGGCCCGGCGCGTAAAAATCCCGTGACGCAGGGACGACGGTTCGGTGACAGCGCACGCGGTCCCGGCGGTGGCGAAGGCGGTGAGGCCGCTATGATGGGCGTTCATTCGCCCTTTAAGACGAACCGATGGAAGCCCTGGCCACCCCCGAACTCTGGGCTGCGCTGCTGACCCTGACCGCCCTGGAAATCGTCCTGGGCATCGACAACATCATCTTCATCTCCATCATCGTCTCGAAGCTCCCCAAGGAGCAGCAGGCGCGGGCGCGCACGCTCGGCCTTGCCGGCGCATTGCTCACGCGCGTCGGATTGCTGTTCTCGCTGGCCTGGATGGCGAGCCTGATCCACCCGCTGTTCACGGTGCAGGATTTCCCCGTATCGGGCCGTGATCTGGTGCTGTTCTTCGGCGGCCTGTTCCTGCTGTGGAAGGCCACCACCGAGATTCACGAGTCGCTCGAGGGCGACGACGACGAATCGACGGTCGACGTGCCCCGGCGCAAGGTTCCAACGTTCTTCGCCGCGATCGTGCAGATCATGATCCTGGACATCGTGTTCTCGCTGGACTCGGTGATCACCGCCGTCGGCATGACCAACAACCTGCCGATCATGGTCGCCGCGATCACCATCGCCATCATCACGATGATGTTCTTCGCCGGTCCGCTGTCCCGCTTCGTCGACGCCCATCCGACGGTGAAGATCCTGGCACTGGCCTTCCTGATCATGGTCGGCGGCGCGCTGGTGGCCGAGAGCCTGCACTTCCACATTCCGAAGGGCTATCTGTACTTCGCGATGGCGTTCTCCGTCGGCGTCGAGATGGTCAATCTCAAGATGCGCAAGAGCATGGACCGCCGCCGGCCGCGTCACACCGAAAACGTCTCCGAAGGAGAGAACCCGTGAAGCGAGAGATCATTTCCACCGACGCGGCGCCCGCGGCCATCGGCACCTACTCGCAGGCCGTGCGCTGCGGCAACACGGTGTACCTCGCCGGCCAGATCCCGCTCGATCCGAAGACGATGACGATGCGCAACGGCAGCATCGAAGAAGAGATCCACCAGGTCTTCGAGAATCTTCGCGCGGTCTGCGTCGCGGCCAACGGCTCGCTCGGCCACATCGCCAAGCTCAACCTGTTCCTGACCGACCTGTCGCACTTCGCCAAGGTCAACGAGATCATGGCGCAGTATTTCCAGGCGCCCTACCCGGCGCGTGCCGCGGTCGGTGTGGCGGCGCTGCCGCGCGGCGCCCGCATCGAGGCCGACGGCATCATGGTGACGGACTGACGCGAGCCCGCTTGCCGATGTCTCTCCCGGATCTCTTCGTACGCCGGCCCACGCGCGCCTGATCGATCCCGCGCAGCACCCCGGATGAGCAACCCGAAGAATCCCCGCGGTGCCCGTACGCGCGGCGCACCGCCGCTGACGCTCGACACCGAACTGACCTTCCTCAAGGGCGCAGGCCCCCAGGCCGCATCGGCGCTGCGCGCGCTCGAGATGCACACGGTCGGCGACCTGCTGTTCCACCTGCCGCTGCGATACGAGGATCGCCGCGCGGTGACGCGCCTGATCGACCTGCGCGAAGGCATGGAGGCCCTGGTGCGCGGCAGGGTCGAAGTCGCCGAGCTGCGCTTCGCGCCGCGCCGCATGCTGGTGGTGGCCATCGACGACGGCGGCAGCGGCCTGCTGCTGCGCTTCTTCCATTTCAACGAGGCGCAGCGCGCGGCCTTCGTCTCCGGGCGCACGGTACAGGCCTTCGGCAGCGTGCGTGCCGGGCGCAACGGCCTGGAGATGGTCCATCCGGAATACCAGGTCGTGGATGCGGGCACGGCACTTCCGACCGAGGACCGGCTCACGCCGATCTATCCCCTGACGGCGGGCATGACGCAGCCGCGCCTGCGCCGGATGATTTCGCAGGCGGTCGACGTCGCCGCGCGCGATCCGACGCTGCGTACACCGCTGCCGGGTTTCTCCGCGCCGGACACGCTGAGCGCGCTCGAAGCGATCCATCGCCCCGGTAGCGGTGCCGATGCCGAGGCCCTGCGCGCGATGCGCCATCCCGCGCAGCAGCGCCTGATCCGCGAGGAACTGCTGGCGCACCAACTGTGCATGCGGCTGCTGCGCCGCGAGACGCGCGGCCGCCCGGCGCCCCACCTGAGCGGCCTGTCCGAGGCCACCGCGCTTCTGCAAGCGCAGCTGCCGTTCCGCTTCACCGGGGCGCAGGTGCGCGTGCTCGCCGAGATCGGGCAGGACATCGCCGGCGCGCGACCGATGCTGCGGCTGGTGCAGGGCGATGTCGGTTCCGGCAAGACCGTCGTCGCCGCCGCCGCGATGCTCGCTGCCGCCCGCGGCGATCACCAGGCCGCGCTGATGGCGCCGACCGAACTGCTGGCCGAACAGCACCACGCGAGCCTTCAGCGCTGGCTGTCTCCGCTCGGCCTGGACGTCGTGCTGCTCAGCGGCAAGCTCAAGAAGCGGGAACGGGAAGCGCGCATGGCGCAGGTCGCCGACGGCAGCGCGCGCATCGTCGTGGGCACCCACGCGATCTTCCAGTCCGACGTGAGCTTCGCGCGCCTCGCGCTGGCCGTGGTCGACGAGCAGCATCGGTTCGGCGTACAGCAGCGCCTGCAGCTGCGCGACAAGGGGCCGGCCGGCACCTCGCCGCATCAGCTGGTGATGTCGGCCACGCCGATTCCACGAACGCTCGCGCAGACCTTGTACGCCGACCTCGACGTCTCGGTCATCGACGAGCTGCCGCCCGGGCGCACGCCGATCGTCACCGTGGCAATCGGTCACGAGAAGCGCGGCGAGGTGCTGCAGCGGCTGGGCGAGGCCTGCCGCGAGGGCCG
>CAZXXM010000092.1:0-1945 GCA_964644715.1 uncultured Salinisphaerales bacterium | reverse complement strand
GACGAGTGGCTCGAGCGCGCTCCCCAGGACGCGCAGCGCCTGATCCGCCGCTGGGTCGGCGACGTCGAACGCTATGCGCGGGTGTGATGTGGGCCTGGGAAAAGCCGTGATCGAAAATCGTAGCCCGGACGAAGTCCAGGGTTCCGGTTCGTTTTGCGAGCACAGCCCCGGACTTCGTCCGGGCTACGACTTGCGGGACGTCTTTCGACTGACGCCAGATCCATGAAGCAGCTCCCGCACTACTGGCGCCTCATGCGCTTTCATCGCCCGATCGGCATCTGGCTGCTGCTGTGGCCGACCTTGTGGGCGCTGTGGTTCGCCGCCGACGGTCCGCCGCCGCTGCCGGTGTTCGTCGTGTTCGTGCTCGGAACCGTGCTGATGCGCGCGGCCGGATGCGTGATCAACGATTTCGCCGACCGCGATTTCGATCCGCACGTGGCGCGCACGCAGGATCGTCCGCTCGCCGCCCGCCTGGTCACGACCCGGGAAGCACTCGGCCTGTTCGTGATCACCTGCCTCCTCGCGTTCTGCCTGGTGCTGAGCCTGGGCAATCTGCGCGTGCTTGCGCTGAGTCTGCCGGCCGTGGCCCTCGCGGCCTTGTATCCGTTCACGAAGCGCTGGATCTCGATGCCGCAGGCGGTTCTGGGGCTGGCGTTCTCCTGGGGCATCCCGATGGCGTTCGCGGCCGTACTATCCGCCATCCCCTGGAACGAGGTGCTGTGCCTGATGGTCGCGAACGTCTGCTGGGTGATCGCGTACGACACCTTCTACGCGATGGCCGACCGCGAAGAGGACCGCCGCATCGGCGTGAAGTCCTCGGCGATCTTCTTCGGTGAATGGGATCGTGCGGTCACGGCGCTGCTGCAGATCGCCACGCTGGTGCTGCTGGGGTGGGTCGGCCGCGATCTCGGCATGTTCTGGTTCGCCGGACTCGCCGTCGCGGCGGGGCTCGCTTTGCAGCAGCAGTGGAGCATCCGCACACGCGATCCGCAGGCCTGCTTCCAGGCGTTCCTGGCCAATCACTACTTCGGCGCCGCGATCTTCCTGGGCCTGGCCTTCGACCGGATGCTGCAGGCATGAGCGCCTTCTCCCGTCTGCACGCCTTGCTGTCGGGCGTCGGCATCCTGCTCGTCGGCTGCAGCTCGCACCTGGGCAAGCCGGCCACGCCGGCACCTGCCGCATTGCACACCGACTTCGAGGTCCGCGCCGACCTGGTGTTCACCCTGGACGATGCGCCGCGCAAGCTGCTCGCGGATGCCTACGTCCCGACCGGCGACGGCCCCTGGCCGGGCGTGCTGCTGATTCACGGCGGCGGCTGGGAAACGGGTGATCGCGATCAGGTGGCGTCGATCGCGCGGCGCCTGGCACGGCGCGGATTCGTCGTGTTCAACACCACGTACCGGCTGGCGCCGAAGGACACCTTCCCGGCCCAGATCCAGGACGTGCAGCTGGCCCTGCGCTGGATGCAGTCGCACGCCGCGGAACTGCGCATGCGGCCCGACCGGATCGGTGCGTTCGGCTACTCGGCCGGAGCGCACCTGGCGGCCCTGCTCGGCACGCTGTCGCCCGGCGACGCGCTGGCGTCGACGCCGCGCGTGGCCGCCGTCGTCGCCGGCGGCACGCCGAGCGACCTGACCAAGTTCAAGGGCGGAAAGCTGGTGCCGCAGTTCCTCGGGACCAACTGGAAGACCGACCCCGCGGCCTACCGGCGCGCCTCGCCGGTGACCTACGTCAGTTCCGACGATCCGCCGTTCTTCATCTACCACGGGGGCTGGGACCAGCTGGTTCCCGTGGACCATGCCGAAGATCTTCATACAGCGTTGCAGGCGGCCGGCGTACGCAGCGAGCTGTTCATCCTCAGAGGCCGCGGTCACATCACCGCGTTCCTGACCGATGGCGCCGCATTCGATGCAGCCGCAACATTCCTCGACCGGGAATTGCGCAC
>CAZXXM010000091.1:0-10293 GCA_964644715.1 uncultured Salinisphaerales bacterium | reverse complement strand
CGAGGATCCGCTCCAGGCGCGCCAGCTGATCCGGCCCCAGCCGGCCCTGGGCCAGCAGCGGCGCCGTCGGCAGCGCCGAGTTCCGCCCGATCAGCACGATGTCCGCGCCGGCCCGATGCACGAACGGCCATCCGGACGCATCGAGCCGCGTCCATTCGGCCCAGTGTCCGAAACCCTCGTCCGGATCCACGCCCACCAGCGCGTCGTGATTCCCCGGGACCAGGCTCAGACGCTCCGGCAGGATCAGGGACGACAGCCAGGCCGCGGCGCTGCGGAATTCGCCGGGCAGCGAGAAGTTCGTGATGTCCCCCGTGACGACGACGTGGTCGGGCGCGTGCGCGCGCAGGTCGGCCGCCAGGGCCTCGAGGATCTCGGGACGCTGCAGGTGGCGGCGGCGGCGCCAGGACCAGGCGCTGAGCTGGCGCTTGGAGAAGCGTTGCGCCAGCGACAGCTGCGGTTCGAACGGCAGGTGCAGGTCCGAGACGTGCGCCAACGTGACCGGGTTCATCGATAATCCGCGCTGTCTCCTGAGCGTTTCGATCATGCCACACGCCTCGCCGCTCTCGTGCGGCCATCTCGATCCATGAGCACCGCACCTTCCGTCGCCGGCCGCGTCGTCGGCGATTCGCCGCTGCGCATCTGGAACCTGAGCAGTCCCGTTCGCCTGCAGCGCCAGCTCGCACGCTTCGGCGTGGGCCTGGACACGCCGGGCGCAGCGCGCGTCGTGCTGCTGCGCGCCGACTGGGTGTTCGACGATGCGATCGTGCGCGGCCTGACGGTGGCCACCGACGACGTCGTGCTGCTGGCCCCCGACGGCGCGCGCATCGCGCTGAACGTGGCGGCGGCGGATGCCGACGCTGCGGCCGCGGCGCTGGCCGAAGGGCGCGTGAAGTCGGCGAACACGCGCGCGGTTTCGGCCAGCGATCTCGCCGACGGCTACAACGATGCGCTGCGCAAGCGCGAGCCGCCGTTCCTGATGCCGCTGACGGCCGAGACGCTGCCGGCCATCGAGAAGCGCGTATTCGGCGCCTCGTACAAGGGCGTCACCGATATCGTCACGCTGTACCTGTGGCCGGCCCCGGCGCGCGCCGTGACGCGCGTCTGCGCCAAGCTCGGCATCTCGCCCAACCAGGTCACCAGCGTGAGCTTCGTGCTGGTGCTGCTGGCGATGTGGGCGTTCTGGACCGGCCACTACGGCTGGGGCCTGCTCGCCGCCTGGCCGATGACCTTCCTCGACACGGTGGACGGCAAGCTCGCGCGCGTGACCTTGACCTCGTCGAAGCTCGGCAACGTGTTCGACCACGGCATCGACCTGATCCATCCGCCGTTCTGGTGGTGGGCCTGGATCGTCGGCCTGCCGGCAGCCTTCTTGCCGCTGGTCGAACCGCAGATCGTGCTGTGGGTCATCGTCGCCGGCTACATCCTGCAGCGCGCCGAAGAGGGCATCTTCATGGCCGCGTTTGGCATGGACATGCACGTCTGGCGGCGCTTCGACAGCTTCTTCCGGCTGATCACGGCGCGGCGCAATCCCAACCTGATCATCCTGACGCTCGCGGTGTTGGTCGGCCGCCCCGACTGGGGCATCGAGCTGGTCGCCGCCTGGGTGGCGATCTGCCTGGTCGTGCATGCGGTGCAGATCGTGCAGGCCGCGTTCGCGCGCCGGAACGGGCCGCTACGCTCGTGGCTGGCGTCCTGATCGTCCCGGCACCGCCGTGAGCGAGGATCCGCTGCGCGCGCTGATCGACGCTGAGCTGCGACAGCCGGCGCCGATCGCGGTGACGCGGCTCGCCGAACAGCTCGCCGGCCGTGCGAAGGGCGCGGCCGCTGCGGTGCTGTATTACGGCTCCACGCTGCGCGACGAAAGCCTCGACGGCGTGCTGGATTTCTACATCCTGCTGGATCGTGTCGGCGCCTGGCCGGGTTCGCGGCTCGCGGCGCTGGGCAATCGCCTGCTGCCGCCGAACGTGGGCTATTTCGAAGGCCAGGTGGAAGGCCGCACCTTGCGCGCGAAGTATGCGGTGATGAGCCTCGCGCAGTTTCAGGCCGGCATGCGCACCGCGGCGCTCGACACCACGCTGTGGGCGCGTTTCTCTCAGCCCTGCGCCTGCGTGTGGGCCCGCACGCAGGCCGACCGGTGCACGACACGCGACGCGCTGCTCAGCGCCGTCGTCACGGCCGGCCGCTGGGCCGCCGAACTCGGGCCCACGCAGGGCGGCGCGCTCGATTACTGGCGCGCTTTGTACGCACGTACCTACGCCGCCGAGCTGAGGGTGGAAAAAACTTCTCGCGGCACCGACCTGGTGGATCGCCATGCGGCGCGCTATACCTCGCTGCTGCCCTTGGCCTGGAACGCCGCCGGCATCGTCGCGGTCCCGGCCGCGAACGGCGAGCAGGCGCCGCAACGCTCGGTCGCTCAGCGCGCTTCGGCCGAACGCCGCTGGGCGCTCCGGCGCCGTCTGGGCAAGCTCCTCAATCTGCTGCGCCTGACCAAAGCAGCGCTGACCTTCGATGGCGCGGTGGACTACGTGATCTGGAAAGTCGAGCGGCATTCCGGCGTCCGGCTGGAAGTGCGGCCCTGGCAGCGCCGCTTTCCCCTGCTCGCTGCGCCCGGGGTGTACTGGAAGCTGCGCCGCGCCGGCGTCCTGCGATAGCCCGCGCCGCGCGATCCGGAGGAGAACGAACGCGTGCGCATGCTGATCCTGACCTTGTCGACCGGCGAGGCGGCGCTGCCGACGCTCCGGGAGCAGATCCGCCGGCAGACGTTCCAGGCCGATCACCATGTCATCGAAGGGCTGCCCAACCGCGCGGCGCACGCGGCGCTGCACGACGTCGTGATGCGGCGCGCCGGCGAGTACGAGCTGTTCTTCAAGATCGACGCGGACATGACGTTCCGCCGCGACACCGCGCTGCAGGACGTCGTCGCCGGGATCGCGCGCTATCCGGACGTGCGCCACTTCCTGTTCCCGCTGCAAGACTTCTTCACCGAGCAGGAAATTCGGGGCGTGTCGCTGTACCGCTCGGGCGTGCGCTGGGCGCCGGATCTCGACGGGCTGTTCGTCGACCCCGCCCCGATCGACGCCAAGGCGACCTGGTGCGGCGGCAGCGCGACGCCTTTCCTGAACCACGGCGAGATCGCCAGCGACTTCGAGTGTTTCTCGTTCGGCGTGCACAAGATGATCAAGGTTCTGCAGCGGGATCGCAGCGACAAGCAGCTTTCCAAGCAGACCGGCCGCCTGCTCGACCTGCGACGCGTCCGTCGCCTGTGCCGCTCGCCCGATGCCGCCCGCCACTGGCTGGCCATGCGCGGCGCGGCCTGGGTGCTGCGCAACCGTGACTACGCGAGCATGGAGTCCAAGGCCGAGCTGCAGCGGCAGTTCGAAAAGATTCGGGCCGGCGACGCGGCACTCGACGCGCTCGCCCGCCGGCTCGTGGCCAGCGATGCCTTCTGGTACCGGGCGCTGGCGCTGGAACTGGGTTGGCTCACCGCGGTGCGCGCCGTCGTCGAGCGACCGCCGGCGGCCAAGAAGCGCACCGTCTTCATCGATACCCCGCCCCCGTAGATACCGGACGAAGTCCGGAATTCCGTTCCGCAATGCGAAGCCCCGGACTGCGTCCGGGCTACGGGGACTACGGTGTTGTGTCGCGCTTGAGGAAATCGACGATCGCGTCGGCGCCGCGCGCGGCGGAGACCGTGCCGGGCTCGATGCCGAAGGTGTCGGCCACGTAGCGCGCCTGCGCGGCGCGGTACACCTCCGGCCGTCCCAGTACGGCCTCCAAGGCCTCGGGCAGGGCTTCCGGCGAGTCGACCACCGGGCCCAGCGTCCAGAACGCGTAGTCCTGATTGTCGCGCCATTCCACGCCATGCGAATTCAGAAAGACGCAGGGCCGCGGCCGCGCGACGAACTCGGCGACCTGGCTGCTGACGTCGCCCAGGTAGAGGTCGACCGCGTCGACGTAGCTCATGTCGATGCCGTGCACGCTGCCCAGGTCGATGCGCAGATGCGGAACCTTCGCGTAGCGCTCGAAGGGCCGGTACTTGTCCGGCGTCGGCGGGTCGAACAGGCGCACGTGCGGCGCGAAGATCAGGTTGTAGCGGTCGCTGGCCGCGAAGAAATCGAGCACATCCATGCCGTGTACCGGCCAGGACGAAAGCCCGGGCTCGAAGTGCGGGTTGTAGAGGACCGTGGGGCGGTCGTTGTCGAACCAGCGGCGGTGCGCGCCGCGCGCCTGCAGCCAGTCGAACTTGGCGTAGATCCCGCTGGTGTAATCCCCGGGCCGGATCAGGCCGGCCGACAACAGCCGCTCCTCGATCTTGCGGCCGGCCAGCAGCACGTAGTCGAACCGGTTGACGTCCTTCGCGAACCCGATCGCGCGGTCGCCCGCGCCGTGCCGCGTCCAGATCAGCCGCGTACCGCCCAGCCCGATCATGCGCATGAACAGCGACGTGCGCTCGGGCGTCACGATGGCGTCGAAGCCGCACAGGTACGCACGGTTCTTCAGCATCGTGCGCTTCTTGGTCCCCGGACGATCGAGCAAGGGACGCGCGAGCGCATCGACGCTCACCGGTGCCGTCGGCGCGTATTGCGTGAGCAGGCCGCGAATGAACTCGACGTGCGTGGACGTGGCACCTGCGGCGCAGACCTCGACATCCGGATGGCGAATCGCCATTTCCGCTGCGATCGGCAGCGAGTGGAAGACCTGGTGCAGCTGACCGAAATACGGAAAGACCACTTTCATTTTGTACGCGACGAAGGGTTTGGTACCGTTCCGATCTGCGGCTGTCGTCCAGCTTACGATTTTCCCGACGCCACAGATATTACGAAAAACGCCCCGCTCCCTACGTGAACAAACCCGCTTCCGCGCAGGGCCTGCGCATCGCGTTCTACTGCAATCTGATGGGCTGGCCCAAGCGCTCCAGCGGCGGGGTACGGCAGTGGGCGCTGACCATGGCCAACGCCCTGGTCGAGCGCGGCCTGGCGGTGGACATGCTGTGCGAGGCGCCGGCCTCGCGCTTCGTCGACGAGCCGTTGCTCGACGCCCGCGTGGGCCGCGTCATTCTCGGACGCGGCCTGTTCGCCCGCTTCAAGCTCGACGCCTACGTGCGCCGCCACCCCGGCGTGCGCGTGGTCGCGGCGCTCAACCACTACAACATCGGCGCGGCGCAGCTGAAGCGGCGATTCGGTTCTCGCGTGCACGTCATGCTCACGCAGCGCGAAAACCTGAGCGCCGATGCGTCCTGGTTGTCGTGGCACAAGTACGCCAAGGCGGAGCGCGGCGTACGCCGGCACTTCAGCCGTGCCGACGCCGTGGTCTCGGTCAGCGAGGGCCTGACCCGCGACCTGCGCGACAACTTCGGCGTCGATCCGGCCAGGCTGCATACGATCTACAACCCGGCCTACCGCGCCCGCTTCGTGTCCGACGCCGCGTTGCCGGTCGATCATCCCTGGCTGGCCGACAAGGACCGCCCGGTCGTGATCGCCGCCGGGCGCCTGCACCACGTGAAGGGCTTCGACACGCTGCTCGAAGCGTTCGCGCGACTGCGCCAAAGCGTGGACGCACGGCTGCTGATCCTCGGTGAGGGAAAGGAACGGCAGAATCTCGAGGCGCAGGTGAAATCCCTGGGCCTGTCGGACGCGGTACAGCTGCCCGGGCGCGTGGGATCGCTGGCGCCGTGGATGTCGCGGGCCGACCTGTTCGTGCTGTCCTCGCGCCGGGAGGGCCTGCCCGCCGTACTGATCGAGGCCCTGGCCATGGGCATGACCGTGGTCGCGGCGCGTTGCCCGAGCGGCCCCGACGAGATCCTGGAAGAAGGCCGCTGGGGCCGGCTGGTGCCGGTCGGGGATGTCCCGGCCCTCGCCACCGCGATGACGGAGGCCCTGCGAGACCCGGCACCGGATCGCGATGCCCTGCGCGCCCGTGCGGCGTCGTTCTCGCTCGAACGCGCGCTCGAGCAGTATCTCCACCTGTGGCAGCAGGCGCCGACCGATTGAAGGTTCTTCTCACGTCGAAGCCTGAAAGAAATACGCCCGCTTTCGTTTTGGGCTCGACTGCGGAACTATCATGGCGATGCTCGTGCGGCGGATCCGGGTTTTCGTCTCACGCGCTGCCATTTTCTCGTCGCGCCGGATGCTGGACGCTCCCGATTCCCGCGCGATCGGACGATGGCCACCTCGGAGACCGGGTCTAGGGAGCCCGCCGGGGTGCAGGGAAGGGCAGACGGCGCCGTTCGGGGTCGTCGGCCCATGCGACTCGTTCTGGGCGAACGCGAAATGAATCTTTGGATCGATACGTCAGGTCTATCCACGGCGGAGGCGCTGTTCGGCGTTCCGCCGCTGGAACGGCTGCGCCGCACGGTGGGTCGACTTCCGCACAGCGATCAGGTCAGTCTTTCGGGCGGTCGCACCGCCACCGATTCCCGATGGTCGGGCGCCGCGACGCTCGCGGACGAGGGCGTTCCACTGGGGCAGCGACTCCGCCGGGCGCTGTCCGCGGCGGGCGCACCCGTCGTGGCCATCGACGGCTCCAACGTCATCGATCCGCGCCTGGTCCGTTTCCTGGGAACCCTCGGCCACACCTGCGTCGCCAGCCGGGGCGAAGGAAGCCGCCGCGCGGTCGCCCTCACGCTCGACCCCTCGGTCGTCGAAGCGATTCCGCCGGACGCCGGCGATC
This sequence comes from uncultured Salinisphaerales bacterium, assembly GCA_964644715.1. Classification (GTDB taxonomy): domain Bacteria; phylum Pseudomonadota; class Gammaproteobacteria; order Nevskiales; family Nevskiaceae; genus Panacagrimonas. Next base: position 3,624 of record CAZXXM010000091.1, on the reverse strand, counting down.
TGCGGCAGGTGGCCGATGCCCTGACCGCCAGCGGACACGCCGCGCCGCTCGACGAGCAGCGCTTCCCCGCCTACATCGACAAGCTGCGGCGCAGCCTCCCCTACTGGGTCCATGCGGTCGATGGTCCGCAGACGCGCGCGCAACTCGAACGGCAGATGTTCTGGGACAACTACAAGGGCTCCACGGACCTGCTGACGCGCTGGGTCTATCCGCCGCTGGTCTGGCCGCTGACGCAGCTCTGCACCCGGCTCAAGATCCATCCGAACGCGGTCACCGTGCTGTCCATCGTGCTCGCGTTCGTGGCCGTGCCCCTGTGGTCGCACGGGCAGTGGCTCGCGGGTTTCATCTGCGCGTACATCATGAGCGTGCTCGACAGCGTCGACGGCAAGGTCGCGCGGCTGACGCTGACCGACTCCAAGATCGGCAACACGCTCGACCATGGCCTCGACCAGGTCCACCCGCCGTTCTGGTACTTCGCCTGGGCATTTGGCCTCGGCGGACTGGCGGACATGAGCGACCCGCTGTTCCAGACCGCCGTCGCGTTCGTCGCGTTCTACGTCGCCGATCGCCTGGTGCTGCGCGTCGCCAAGCGGCGCATCGGCCACGCGCTGCACTCCAGCACGCGTCTCGACGAACAGGCGCGCAGCATCATCGCCCGCCGCAACATCACGATGACCGTCATGGCCATCGCCTTGCTCGTCGGGGCCGGTCACGCGGGCTTCGTCCTCGTGACGGTGTGGCAGGGGCTGACCTTGGCGTGGCACGCCTGGCGCGGGATCTGGCTCGGATTCCTCTCACCCGAACGCGCCGGCAAGGCCGCTCTCGAAACCTCGTCCAGGTGATCGCGATGGTTCGTCTCGCGGCGCCGGGGCAGACCGGTCTGACGGTGGTGCGAACGGCCGCCCGGATCCGCCGCCCCGGCCGAGTGGATTGCCGTTAGTGGCGACTCGAGCGCGCAAGGGCGTACTGGCCATCATTCCGGCACGCAGCGGCTCCAAGAGCGTTCCGCACAAGAACATCCGTCCGTTTCGCGGAAAGCCGCTGATCGCGCACAGCATCGAGCAGGGCCTGGCGGCACACAACGTGGATCGCGTGCTGGTCTCGACCGACAGTGCCGATTACGCGCGCATCGCCCGGGACCACGGTGCAGAGACCCCGTTCCTGCGGCCCGCAGACATCGCGCAGGATCTTTCGACCGACCTCGAAGTCTTCCTGCACGCCTTGAACTGGCTGGAGGAAAACGAGAACTATCGCCCGGAACTGTGTCTGCACCTGCGGCCCACGTACCCGGTGCGCGCGGTCGCCGACATCGAGAACGCCGTGGCGCTGCTGCTCGCCCGGCCCGAGGTCGACTCGGTGCGTTCCGTCACGCTGGCACCGCACACGCCCTACAAGATGTGGCGGCTCGACGAGGCCTCGGGCCTGCTGCGTCCCTTGCTGGAGAGCGACATCCCGGATGCGCACAACGTGGCGCGCCAGTCGCTGCCCCCGGTGTATCTCCAGAACGCGGCCATCGACGTCGTCCGCGCCGAGGTGCTGCTGAACGCGCGCTCCATGACGGGGTCGCGCATCCTGCCGTACCGGATGTCGGAGATTCACGACATCGACACCGAGTTCGATTTCGCAGCCGCAGGCTGGAGTGCGTCGGACGTACTGCCGCAAGGGAAGACCTTCGTCTTCGCCCTGTCCTCGCTGGTGACGCAGGGAACCGAGCGCGACCTGTCCAGCGCGACTCCTCATCCCGACGCGATCACCGTCCTCAACCGTCTTCACGACCTGGGCAACACGGTGCTGGTCCACACCGGTCGCGACCCGGAAGCGGGCACCGCGGCGGCGGACGAGGTGAGCCGGCGCCTGCACGCCTGGGGCGTGCGGTACCACCGTCTGGTTTTCGGTCGGCCGCAGGCCGATTACCGCGTCGACGACGCTATGATTCCGTTGTTTGCCCTGCAACGCTGGCTCGACCATGCCGGCCCGGGCCCCTTCCGTTAGAGAGCCGTCATGCAACCCATGTTCGAGAACCTGTTCGTCTTCGAGATGGCGAACAACCACCAGGGCGAGATCAAGCACGGCCTGGCCATCATCGATGCGCTGGCGGCGATCACCCGCCGCCAGAACATCCGCGCTGCCATCAAGCTGCAGTACCGGGATCTCGACACGTTCATCCACCCGGCCTACGTCGGGCGCGCGGACGTCAAGCACATCGGCCGCTTCCTGAGCACCCGCCTGGGGGCCCGCGACATGCTCACGCTGCTCGAGCACGCCAAGGCCAGCGGCCTGATGACCATGACGACGCCCTTCGACGAGGCGTCGGTGGACCTGGCGCTCGAGCACAACGTGGACATCCTGAAGGTCGCCAGCTGCAGCGCCACCGACTGGCCGCTGCTCGAGCGCATCGCCGCGGCACGCAAGCCCACGATCGCCTCGACCGGCGGGCGCACGTTCCGCGACATCGACCGCATCGTGAATTTCTTCGAGCATCGCGACGTCACGGTGTTCGGTCTGCTGCATTGCATCGGCATCTACCCGGCGCCGATCGAGACCATCCATCTCGGCTACATGCGCACCATGATCCAGCGCTACCCGAACGCGACGATCGGCTACAGCGCGCACGAGGGACCGGACGAACTGGACGTCGTACGCGCCGCGGTCGCGATGGGCGCCCAGATCCTGGAGCGCCATGTGGGGCTCGCCACGGACCAGCACAAGCTCAACACGTACTCGCTCGGGCCCGAACAGGTCGAGCAGTGGGTCGCCGCGGCGCAGCGAACGCGCCTGATCTGTCACGCGGCGACCAAGGACAAGGTGATCCCGAAGGAGGAAGCGGTGTCGCTTCGCGAGCTCAGCCGCGGCGTGTTCGCGGCCCGCGCCATCAAGCGCGGCGAGGTGCTCGACCGCGCGTCGGTCTACTTTGCGATGCCGATCACCGTCGAGGGCCAGGCCACCAGCGGCGATTACGCGGAGACGATCGTCGCGAGCCGCGACTACGACAAGGACGCCCCCATCCTCGATGCGCGCGACGAATCCTCCGCGGTTCGCCACGTGCGCGACGTCGTGCACGAGGCCAAGGCGATGCTCAACGAGGCGCGGGTGTCGCTCGGCAAGGAGTTCTCCATCGAGCTTTCACACCACTACGGCATGGAATCCTTCCGCGAGGTCGGCGTGATCCTGATCGACCTGATCAACCGGGAGTACTGCAAGAAGCTCGGCGTGATGCTGCCCGGGCAGCGCCACCCGACGCATCGGCACATCAAGAAGGAAGAGACGTTCCAGATCCTCCATGGCGATCTGACCTTGGTGGTCGAAGGCCAGACGCATCACCTGAAGGCGGGCGACCTGTGCCTTGTCGGCCGCGGGCAGCGACACAGTTTCAGCTCGTCCGGCGGCTGCATCTTCGAGGAAGTGTCCACCACCGCCATCCGCGGTGACTCGGTCTACGACGACCAGATCGTCGCCCGGCTCGACCCGATGCAGCGCAAGACGGTGCTCGAATCCTGGTGAGGGGCCGCTAGGGCCTGTTAACGCTATATCGATCGCTGCGGTGCCCCGAAGGGGCGGGGCCGTTTGCCCGCATCGCCGCGTCTCTCGTTCCTCATGTATATCCAATACAGGTCGTCACTCGTT
>CAZXXM010000090.1:6120-10318 GCA_964644715.1 uncultured Salinisphaerales bacterium | reverse complement strand
TCCCGGGCCAGCTCGAGACGATCGTCGTCACCGCGCAGAAGCGCGAGGAGAACCTGCTCGACGTTCCGATCTCGATCCAGGCGTTCAGTGCCGAGACGCTCGAACAGCGCGGGATCACCGATACGACGTCGCTGCAGCTCGCCACGCCCGGCCTTTCGGTGGACGAGCAGGCCCAGTTCACGACGATCTTCCTGCGCGGCGTCGGATCCGACGCTTTCCTGATGGCCGATCCGAGCGTGGCCTACTACGTGGACGGCATCTACTTCCCGTTCTCGCAAGGGCAAGCGCAGGACTTCGGCGCCGTCGAGCGCGTCGAGGTCTTGAAGGGTCCGCAGGGCACGCTGTTCGGACGCAATGCCGTGGGCGGCGCGATCAGCGTGATCACGCGGGACCCGAGCCTGAAAAAAACCGAGACCGAGATCGAAGCCGGCTACGGCAACCGCGACACCTTCGACACGCACGTTTATCAGAGCCTGCCGATCGCCGACTGGCTCGCAGTGAGCGTCAGCGGGTATTACACCGACGGCGATCACTACATGAGCGGCCTGGCGGCGGGACAGCCGATCGGTCCGGAACGATCGCGCGGCGGCCGCGCCAAGCTGCGCTTCGCGCCGACCGATTCGCTCGACATAGTTTTCGCGGCGCTGCGCAACGAGCAGACCGGCACCGGCTCGGTGTTCACACTCAACAACGCGCCGACCCGCTTGTTCAGCTGCGACTCGCCGTTGCCGCTGCCGGTCTGCATCCAGGCGCAGACCGGTTACGACGGCGAACTCAGCGAGCCTTCGTTCCTGCGCTTCCGCAGCACGGTCTACTACGCGCAAGCGCGCTACGAAACGCCGTGGTTCGACATCAAGCTGCTGGGCAGCGACCAGAAGGCCCGCTCGTACTTCACGTACGACTTCGACGGATCCGGCCAGGCCCTGGCCGCGTTCGATCAGAAGAAGAATCTCGCGGACATCCAGACCGGCGAGTTCCAGCTGCTGTCCAACGACTCGACCTGGGGCTCGGATCGCTTCACGTGGATCGTCGGCGGCTACTACTTCCACAGCAAGCAGGGCTTCGATACGGCCAACCTCAAGCTGCTCGGCCTGGACCTGGCGGACCTGCAGCGTGGCGGCATCTCGCTGCCCGAGGCCGCGATCGAAGCGCTCAATGCCTTGAACGTGGCCTTCCCCAATGGCGACGTCGCGTTCCACGCGATCATCGGAACCAACTCGAAAGCGTTGTTCGCACAGGGCACTTTCAAGGCGACCGACTGGCTGTCGCTGACGCTCGGCGGCCGCTACCAGGACGAGGCGCGGTATCTGATCAAGTCGGACTCCGGCCTGTACCTGTCCGACGGCGGCTTCCTGACCCTGTTCAACTGGAACGAGCTGGGTGCGCGCGACGCCGACGGCAACACGGTGCCGATCCACGACACCACGACCAGCTTCAAGCCCAAGGCGACGATCGAGGTGCGTCCGTTCTCCGGCGACACGCTGCTGTACCTGACGTATCAGGAGGCGCTGAAGTCGGCGACGTACAACGCCATCGGCATCTACTCGCCACCGACCTATGTCGAGCCCGAAGAGATCGAGGCCTGGGAGATCGGGCTCAAGACGCCGCTGTTCGACGGCAACGCCGCGCTGAGCATCGCCGCGTTCCACTACGACATCTCGGACTTCCAGGTGCAGTTCATCTCGCTGTTCCAGGGCGGCGCGGTGTCGTTCGAGAACGCGGATGCCGCGAGCATCCGCGGCATCGACTTCGACTTCGCGGTGCAGATCTTTCCGCAGACCTTCGACGACTTCGTGTTCGGCATCGGCGCGTCCTGGCTCGACTCGGAGTACGACGACTACACCAGTGCCTCGGGCTTCGATCCGGACGACGGCCACTTCTCGTCGGACAACGACTACACCGGCAACCGCGTGGTGCGCACGCCCGAGTGGACGGGCACGGCGACGCTGAGCAAGACCTGGCAGGTGCCGGGCGGCTCGCTCGAACTGGGCGGTGATGCCTATTACAACGACGGCTTCTACTACGCCTCGTCGAACGCCAGGAACCTCGCGCAGAAGCACTACGCCGTCTACGGCGCTCGCGTGAGCTACCGCTACGCGCCGTGGAATCTGCGCGCGACCTTGTTCGGCCGCAATCTCGGCGACGAGAAGTACAGCCAGGGCCTGATCGCGACCGATTTCGGCGCCAACGTCACGCTCGCCGCGCCGCAGACCTACGGCCTGCGTTTCGACTGGGCCTTCTGAGCCGCAGCCCGGATCGCCGCCGGATCCTCGCTGCCGTAAGAGCCCGGTCCCGGCGACGGCACTTCGGCTCCGGCCGCCAGCGGCTCGACGCGACCGGCCTGGAGCATCGCTTCGAACTGCTGAGCCGGTACGGCAGGGCTGTAGAGAAAGCCCTGCAGGCCGTCGCACCCGAGCTCGGCCAGGATCTGTGCCTGCCGCGAGGTCTCGACGCCTTCGGCGATGACCTGCATGTCGAGCGCCTTGGCCATCGCGATCATCGCGCGCACGATCGGCACGGTGCTGCGATCCTCGTCCAGGCCGCAGACGAAGGAACGGTCGATCTTGATCGCGTCGAGTGGCAGCCGGCGAAGGTAGGCCAGCGACGAATAGCCCGTGCCGAAGTCGTCGAGCGCCACCGACACGCCCATCTCGCGGACGGCCCCGAGCCAGCTGCTGGCGGCCTCGAAATCGGTGATCAGCGCGCTCTCGGTGATCTCCAGCTCCAGGTGATGCGCCCGCGCGTGCGTGGTGGCGAAGAGTTCGCGCAGACGCTCGAACACGCCGCGGTCGTGCAGCTTGAGCGCGGACAGGTTCACGCCGATCCGGAAATCCGGGAAACGATCCTGCCAGGCGGCGATCTGTACGCAGGCCGCGGTCAGCACGTAATCGTCCAGCTCCGGGATCAGGCCGCCCGCCTCGGCGATCGGCACGAACTCGGTGGGACTCACGTACTCGCCACTGCGCAGCGGCCAGCGGATCAGCGCCTCGCCGCCGATCAGCAATCCGGTCTTCACGTCGATCTTCGGCTGGTAGTACGGAATCAGCCGATCGCTGTCGATGGCCTGGCGCAGGCGCAGCTCGAGCGCCAGCGCCGACGCGAGATCCGGCGTCCTGGACCGGCGGCGCTCGTGCGGCGTCGCACCCCGGGTCAGGGTGAGGGTGTCGTCGAGATGCTTGAGCAGATCCTTACCGCGCTCACCGTCCTGGGGATAGACGGCGACGGCGGTGCGCACCTCGAGCGGTACGCGATGCCCGTCGAGCACGATCTCGGATTGCAAGCTCGCCGCGGCCCGGGCCACCACCTCGCGCGCCTTGCGCGACGCGGTCTCGGCCGTGTCCGTTTCGCCCGGCACCAGGACGGCCGCGAACAGGTCCTCCGAAATGCGGGCGATGAAATCCATCGGCCGCAAGGCCTGGCGGACGCTGGCCGCGGCCGTGGCGATCAGGCGCTCGAACAAGTCCTTTTCCATCGACGCCTGCAAGGTGCCGTACTGCTCGATGCCGAGCGCGACGATCGACATCGGCTGCCGGCTGCCCTCGGCACGACGGCGCGCGCGCTCGATCAGCTGCAGCAGGTGGCGCCGGTTCGGCAGGCCGGTGATCAGATCGTGATCGAACAGGAATTCGGCGCGCGCCATCGTGCGTTCGCGCTCCGACAATTCTCTTCGCATCGTCTCGACCATGCGCTCGAGCTCGTCGGTGCGCATCTGCACGTCGAGCCCTCGCGCCTGCGTCTCGCGGCCGAGGGCGAGGTAGGTCCGCACGCGGACTCTCAACAGCTCGGGTTGAAGCGGCTTCTGAAGCACGTCGGTGGCGCCGGCCTCGAGCGCGCTGCGGACGAAGGCCTCGTCCGGGTCGTGGCTCAACACGATCACCGGCGTGGCGCGCGTGGCCGGATGGCTCGTCAGGCGGCGGCAGATCTCGATACCCGAACCGCCGGTATCGGAAACGAAGACCAGATCGGGAATCACGTTGACGAGGACGGCGTCGAGCAGCTTGCGCCCGTCGTCCCATTGCACGACCGAGCCGAGCCCGTGCATGGCCAGTGTTGCCCATGCGCGATCGTCCACCGGGTGGTCGGCGACGAAAATTCTGGCCTGCTTGCTCGGATCCATGGCTCCGCCGGCACGAACCTCCCCTGAGGCCGTATCGTGCCGCATTACCCGGACGCTATCGCCTTACGATTCGTTTCATCG
>CAZXXM010000090.1:1393-6020 GCA_964644715.1 uncultured Salinisphaerales bacterium | reverse complement strand
AGGAACATCACGAGCCGGTCGATGCCGATTCCCACACCCGCCGTCGGCGGCAGCCCGTACTCGAGCGCGCGGATGTAATCGGCGTCGAACACCATCGCCTCGTCGTCGCCGGCGTCCTTGGCCTCGACCTGCGCCTTGAAGCGGCCGGCCTGGTCTTCGGGATCGTTGAGCTCCGAGAAGCCGTTGGCGACCTCGCGCCCGCCGAGGAAGAACTCGAAGCGGTCGGTGACGTCGGGATTGCCGTCGTTGCGCCGGGCCAGCGGCGAAACCTCGGTGGGATACTGCGTAATGAACGTCGGGTCGTGCAGCTTGCCTTCCACGGTCTTTTCGAAGATCTCGGTCAGCAGCTTGCCGACACCATAGGCCGGCTTCACGTCGCCGCCCACCTTGCGGGCGTAGGCCGCCAGGTAGTCGCGATCGTCGAAGCGCGCCGCATCGAATTCCGGATTGAAGCGCTGCACCGATTCGCGCATCGACCAGCGATTGAACGGCTTCGCGAGATCGTACTCGCGCTCCTGGTAGATCAGCTTGCTGCTCGCATTGACCGCCATCGCGGCGTCGCGGATCAGCGTCTCCACCAGATTCATCGCGTCCTCGTAGTCCGCGTAGGCCTGGTAGAACTCCAGCATCGTGAATTCGGGATTGTGCCGGGTCGACAAACCCTCGTTGCGGAAATTGCGGTTGATCTCGTACACGCGTTCGAAGCCGCCGACGACGAGGCGCTTCAGGTACAGCTCCGGCGCGATGCGCAGATACAGATCGCGATCCAGCGCGTTGTGGTGCGTGATGAACGGCCGCGCCGTCGCGCCGCCGGCGATCGACTGCAGCATCGGCGTCTCGACTTCGACGAAGCCGAGCGCATCGAGGAACTGGCGGATGAAGCTCACCGTGCGGCCGCGCTTCTCGAACACGCGCTTCACGTCGGGGTTGACGATCAGGTCGACGTAGCGCTGGCGGTAGCGGATCTCGGTGTCGGTCAGGCCTGCCCACTTCTCCGGCAGTGGGCGCAGACCTTTCACCAGCAGTTCGATGCGGCTGACGCGCAGCGACAACTCGCCGGCCTTGGTGCGCATCACGGTGCCGACGGCGCCGACGATGTCGCCGACGTCCCAGGTCTTGAAGGCGTCGTAGGTCTCGGCGCCGATCGCGTTCATCTGCACGAACAACTGGATGCGGCCCGAGCTGTCCTGGATCTCGACGAACGACACCTTGCCCTGGCCGCGCTTGGCCATCATGCGACCAGCCAGGCGGAATTCGGTGGTCTCGCCCTCGAGCGACGCCGCGTCCCGCGCGGCGAACGTGCCGTGCAGGTGTTCGGCGAGCGCGTCGCGGCGGAAGGTATTGGGGAAGGCCTGGCCGCCCGCCCGCAGGCGTTCGAGCTTCTCGCGCCGCTGGGCAATCAGGTGATTCTCGTCGACCGGAGCGGCCGCTTGCGGGGAAGTTTCGGAATTCTGGTTCATGGACGGCGACGAGCCCTGGGGGCAATGCGGTGCGGCGGAGTCGGTGATTGTCGCAGGCGGGACGGCCTTACGGGACCCCGTAGATCCCGGACGAAGTCCGGGGTTCCCCTCGCATGACGAAGCGCGACCCCGGACGTCGTCCGGGCTACGGCTCCAGGCCCTGTTTCAGGCTCGCTTCGATGTACGGGTCGAGATGGCCGTCGAGGACCTTCTGCGTGTCCGCGATTTCGACGCCCGTGCGCAGATCCTTGATGCGGGACTGGTCGAGCACGTACGAGCGGATCTGGCTGCCCCACTCGATGTCCGCCTTGGAATCCTCGACCCGCTGCTTCTCGGTGTTGCGCTTCTGCATCTCGACGTCATAGAGCTTGGACTTCAGCATCTTCATCGCGTGGTCGCGGTTGGCGTGCTGGCTGCGCTGGGTCTGGCAGGCCACCACGATGCCGCTGGGCACGTGCTTGATGCGGATGGCCGACTCGGTCTTGTTGACGTGCTGGCCGCCGGCGCCGCTGGAGCGGAACGTGTCCACCTCGAGGTCGGCCGGATTGATCTCGATGTCGAAGTCGTCGTCGACTTCCGGAGACACGAAGACGCCGGCGAACGAGGTGTGGCGGCGGTTGCCGGAGTCGAACGGCGACTTGCGCACCAGGCGATGCACGCCGGTCTCGGTGCGCAGCCAGCCGTAGGCATAGTCGCCCTGGATGAACAGCGTGGCCGACTTGATGCCGGCGACTTCGCCGTCGGAGCGTTCCATCAGCTCGACCTTGAAGTTCTTGCCCTCCGCCCATCGGGTGTACATACGCAGCAGCATCGAGGCCCAGTCCTGGCCTTCGGTGCCGCCGGCGCCGGACTGGATGTCCAGATAGGCGTTGTGGGCGTCCATCTCGCCGCTGAACATGCGCTTGAATTCCATGTCCTCGGCGATGCGCCCGATGCCGACGACGTCGCGCTCGATCTCGGCCAGGGTCTTGGCGTCGCCCTCGGCCTCGGCCATCTCCAGCAACTCGCCGGCATCGCGCAGACCCGCGTCGACGCGATCCAGCGTGTTCACCACCTCTTCGAGGCGGGCCCGCTCGCGACCCAGGTTTTGCGCGCGTTCAGGATCGTTCCAGACCTCGTTGCGCTCCAGCTCTGCGGAGACTTCGATCAGCCGATCGCGCTTGGTGTCGTAGTCAAAGATACCCCCGGAGCGCGTCGAAACGCGCTCGCAAGGCGGTGATCTCACTCTTAAGCTGCTGGATTTCCATGTCGCCGGTGCCGGAAAAATCGGGCGCGAAGTATAGCCAGCACGCCATGGGCGTCGACTCGAAACGCCTTCCGATGCGCTGCCTCGACGGTTGTAAGGCGTCCGGGCGCGTGCTAAAAAACTCGGACAAACAAGGCTCGCGAGAACGCTCTCGCTCGCCCGGATAAACCGATTCAGGCTTTCAACGGCCTGGTGCTTTAGGGGATGGAGTGCCGAACAGATTCGCTGTCGATGCGAGCACGCAGCTCGTCGCCATGCCGGCACTGCCGGTCCTGGCGCAGGCGGCAGGAGCTGTCGCCCCGAATACTCTTCCTCCCGCGGCATCGCCGGCGTGCGCCGCTGCAACGTGAACGCGCAGCCTCATCCGGACTCCCCTCGCAACGCCGCTCCCGTCTCCGGGACGCAGGGTGTCGTGCTCGTCCGGACGCCTCGCTCGACTTTCGAGACCCGAACAACGGGGCTCACGCGTCCTCGCGTGAACCCCACGATCACCGGTGGATCCACCACCGTGACACCGCTGGCCGAGGAGACCGCGGCGGCAGTACCGATGGAGGGCCCTGATCTCGCCCATGGGTGACACCAGTTCGTAAAAGAGAGGCCCGAAGCTTTGTAGATCACTTGGGGGGGAGCGGGATCGCCCCACCGGCTTTTGGAGGCAACGACACAGGGTCTGCACCTATAATCCCTGTGCCGTTCACGCACATAAACTATTTCGGCTTATTTGTCTCAGGAGGGGAGTCAATGAAAAGAGTTGCTCTTGCGAGCGCCGTGCTCGCTGCCATGACCGCGCTTTCGGTGTCTGCGCAGGATGACGCGGGTGGCAATTACAGCGGCGGCGCTTCGGGCGATTCGTCCGGCCCCGACCGCGGACGCGCCAATCCCGCGATCAACGATCGCTTCTACATGTCGATCCTGGGTTCGCACGTCTGGGAAGATAGCCAGCGCCAGACGGACGACGGGTGGGGTGGCGGCATCACGATCGGCAAGCAGTTCTCGACGTTCTTCAGCGCTGAAATCAGCGGCTTCTACCAGGAACACCACATCCTGAATGGCGTCGATCCGCTCGAAACGATGAGCGTCGGTATCTCCGGCCTCGTGTTCCCGTTCTCGGGTGCGGTGTCGCAGAACATCTACGGCATCGTCGGCGCCCACTACGGCGACGTGAAGAACCACCCGAGCATCAATGTCTCGGACTTCCAGCAGAACTACGACACGGTCTTCGGCAGCGCCGGTCTGGGCTTCCTGTACGGTCCGTTCTCCTGGCTCAACAATGGTTCGATCCGTGCGGAAGCGCTGTATCGCATGGACTTCCACGACAAGCCGGGCCTGGGTGGCGTCGACGAGGACGATTTCGGTGACGTCGTCGCCAACCTCGGCTTCCTGATCCCGATCGGCGCCAACCCGGCCCCGCCGCCGGCCGCCGAACCGCCTCCGGTCGAAGTCGTACCGGCAGCGGCTCCGGTCGACAGCGACGGCGACGGCGTGACGGACGATCTCGACCAGTGCCCGGGCACGCCTGCCGGCGAGCCGGTCAACGAAGTCGGTTGCCCGCTGCCGAAGAAGGAATGCAAGACGCCTGAGCCGGGCCAGCCGGTCACGCTCGAGGGTTGCGCCGCAGGCGACAAGATCGTGCTGCGCGGCGTCAACTTCGAGTACGACAAGTCGCGCCTGACGACGAACGCCAAGACGATTCTGGACGGCGTCAGCGACGCGATGGCCAGTGCGCCGACGGTGACCGTCGAAGTGGGCGGACACACCGACTCCCGTGGCAGCGACGAGTACAACCAGAAGCTGTCGGAGCGTCGCGCCGCCTCGGTGCTTCAGTACCTGGTCGGCAAGGGTGTCGATGCGGGCCGCATGACCTCGGCGGGTTATGGCGAAAGCCAGCCGGTGGCCGACAACGAGACCGACGAAGGGCGTG